>NZ_JAINEZ010000064.1:0-32109 GCF_019873065.1 Sphingobium sp. PNB | reverse complement strand
GATGCCGGTCGTCCGCGCAATACAGCCAGCCGCAGCAAATGCCCAGAGCGGGCCCGAAACCGAGCGTCGTGAATAAGAGAGGTTAGGGCGATCATCGCCCGATCGATCAGGCCCCCGCGTCCACCCGAAGCTGTTCGATTCTCTCGCATGCGGATATTTCGACGGCATCCCGCAACATTCGGACGGACCGGGCAATCGCCTCCAGATCCTCGGCGTTAATGTCGTACGCAGCCGAGTATCGCGCCTCGACATAGGCGCGCTTCAACAGTTCGAACAGGCGACGCTCTGCCCTTGTGCCCCGTGGCCAAGCAGAGATCAGACGCGTCTCAATATCTTCGGCAAGGGATCGGAGAAACTTGATATTGTGGGACCGAGGGAAATACAGTGTTCGGACGAGTAGGAAGCAAGCGTATGCTGTTTCAGCCGCTTGATGAAAGTTAAAGGCCGCTTTGCGCTTCCAATCAATGTCACCTTCCGATTTCGATACAGCATATTCAGCCAGATCGATCCAGTTATCGAGTGATTTGATCTGTTCCCAATAATATTTACTCGCCATCTCGAAAGCATCGCGAGACGTAAGCGGCTGCGGCGCTACCAAACTCGACCCCGGCAATTCGTAGAGCACGATTCCTTCACGAGCGATATCGACCCAGAAATATTCACCCTTCCGCAGTCCCTGATTCACTTCATCGAGCGTATGGACGATGATGTTGACGGGGCGGCGCACAGCGTCATCGTGCAGGATCTTGTCCTCGGCGATATACCAATAATCAGCGATGTCAGTGAGATCGGCATGGCTGACGATGATCAGCAGATCGAAATCTGACTGATAGCCATTTTCAGGTTCATCGACCCAATCCGTGCGCGAATAACTCCCGAAGAGAACGATCTTCAGGATCCGCCCATTGCGCTTCCAGGACTGGCTTGCGCGAGAGGTCGCCTCGGCAAATTCGCCAAGGAGAATTTTCTGGACCCGCGCCAACTCGCCGCGCTGGACATCCGGCAGGTGATCAAGATCCGTTTTCATGTCCGGATTCTCGCGGGATTTCCTTTCCTTGGCAAGCACCTATGAACTTGTCCTGGAGAAGCGAAGCGTACACAATCATGGCACAGGGACAAGAGCAGCGCTTCCCGGCCACGGCTGTTGCATTTGCTTGCCAAGCCAAGAGCCTTTTGAACAACTTTCATGACGATTGGGAGTGATGAAGATGGCAACAGGAACCGGGGTCTTGACAGCCCATGTGCCGGTGGGACGGCCGATAAGATCGATGCCCCGGTTGCTCGCATTGAACGTTCGCGACGGTGGATCATGAAGCAGGCTCTGGCGGCATGGATCGACCAGGAGGAAGATCGGCACAAGATGACGCTTGAAGCCTTGGCAGATGTAGACGCGGGCCGGGTGATCGATCATCAGAATATTCAGGCCTGGGCTGACAGCCTTGCGACCGACAGCCCGCGGCCCTCGCCCACCGCGTAAAGATTCAGTGGATCAGCAAGGCGTCGTCGGTTCCTTTGCGCCCGCATGAGCGCCTAGGGCCGGTCGCACCTGATGCATCCTCGCGTGTCGTATCGCGAGCGGCAGTCTCCACGTAACTGACGACGGTCTTCCCAAGGTCAACTGATCGTCGGCCCGCCTCGACCCCGCCCGAAGGACCAGCTCACGCCATCTTCGCGCATCAGGCCCGACACGCTTTGCCCGACGCGCCGCTCCAGCACTGGCCGCCAGGGCACGAGCACAAAATCCCGCGACCGTTCGAGTACCGCAAAGCGCCCGGAGATCAGGTCGACGCGGCGCCTGTATATGCCCTCGAGCTTCTCGTCCTCGACAGTCTCGGCAAAGGGCAAGGCCAGTTCGCGTGACAACTGGCCCGCCACGCGCAAAAGCTCACGTCGCCGCAGGACAGCAAGCAGATCCTTGCGATAGCGGATTTCGCCTTCGCCCCGCTCGGCCAGTCCCTCCTCCACCAGCCATTGCCGCCGACGCGCCAGGGCATCCGTCATGTCACGACCAAAGCCTGAATTGCGCAACTGGGGAGGATCACCATCGACCAGCGTGCGATCGAGCCAGGTCGCCGCATGGGCGGTCGCCAGGTCCGCGACACCCACGGGCGAGAGCATCTCGATCATGACGGGCTGGGTTCTGAGTTGCCGACGCTCGAACGCCGCCACGCGACCGAGATGGTCGGGGGCGATGACCCAACTCCCGTCGCCCGAACGCCCGGCAATATCCCCGGCACGCGCAAGCGCCTCGAGCCTGTGGACATGCGCCTCGACATAGTCCGAACGCGCGCCCGGGTCATGGAGGCGATGCGCTTCGCCATCATAGCGTCCGCCATTGCCAGCCGCGACGGCGGCGATCGTCCGATCGACCTCGCGGACGGCTGCTTCCCTCGGCCTGATGGCGACAACGGCGGTGCCTTGCTGAGGACCGTCCCCCTCGACGTGCGATGGTGGAAGCGAATCGCCGGTTTCGCCCTTGCCGATCGGCACATAATAGGTGCGTCCGTCGATGCCGTCGATCAGCAGAAAATGACGGTCCTCCAGTTCGTCGGCAAGCCCGCGCATGAGTATGCGCCCGATGAGCGGCGAGGCGCCTGCCTCGGCCGGATCATAGATAAGCTGGTCGGCGCTTGACCGCTCCAGCCGCAGCCGCGAAAATTCGCGCTGCATCGTGCGGATGATGTCTCCCCGTTCACCCATGGTGCGGAGGACGGATTCGAGATCTGGGTCAAGCCGATAGCGGCCGGTGGGCAGAGGCTCGGCCAGCCCCATACGCGCGAGATGCCCAAGCCTGCTCGCCTGCAAGTCATGTTCGAGGGGATCGCGGGCAACGGGTTTGACGATATGGTCATCGGCGATGCGGAGCAGCGAACGGTCGATCGGCGTGAACCTGTCCTGCGTGATTTCCGCGCGGCGCGAGACGAGAATTTCGCGATCGCTTCTGGGACCAAGATCCAGTTCGACGAGTTCAGCCGCACGCTCGCGCAATCCCCTGCTGATATAGTCGCGCGCAATGACAAGATTGTCGCCATTCTGATCGACGCCCCGGAGCAGGATATGGCTGTGCGGATGGCCCGTATTATAATGATCGACCGCGACCCATTCGAGCCGCGTGCCGAGATCCTCTTCCATCTGCATCATGAGACGGCGGACAAGGGGTTTGAGATCCTCATATCGATCGCCATCCTCCGGCGCGACGATGAAGCGGAACTGATGCCTGTCTCCACTGCCCTTCTCCAGAAAGGCCTTGCCGTCGGCATGGTCCTCCCCGGGACCGTAAAGCGCGCTGCGGTCACCCGCCCTATTGGTTCCGTCCCGCTGCAGATAGCGCAGATGGGCAACCGCCTGGTTCCCGCCCTTGCCGCCCAGCCTCACAAGCCGCGCCTTGACGATGACACGCCGGCGCCGGAAGAACGCATTGCTTGTCCCAACGCTAAGCAGCCGGCCGATGCCGGCGCCGCGCCCATAGCGATGGCCGGAAAAACCGGCTCGCCCCTTTCGTCCAGGCCCGGCGCCGCGCGCCAGATTGGCGGCTGCAACCACTCTTCCCATGTAGCGCCGCGCCTTCGGCCCACGCGAAGCGCGCTGCCGTCCAATCCGGGGCACCAAATCCTCATCATCGGCCATTGCATGGTTCCTGCTCTGGCCCCTCTCGCCACCAGAGTGCGGCAATGCCCGCGCCATGGGAAGCGGTGCCGTCAGAAAGGCCGGGAATCCGTGACTATTCGAAAGGCATGGCACTGGGAAAACGCCGATCGCAGAACATGGCACCATGAAAAATGATGTGCAGACAAGAGGTTAGACGACCCCTGGTGCCGGCACCTTTATCTTGCCTTCCGCGACTCCCTCCGCACTGGGCCCTCTTCGGCCGCCTGCCCTTCATCCCATCGATCCTGTACATCGCCGCCATCACGCACCGGAAAAGACATCCATCCGGTCCTGCCGCGAACGAAAGGAAAGCCCGGGACAGCGCCCAATGGCACTGTTCCGGGCATGGCTGGCGTCATCAAGGGGCTGCCTCGTACACCTCTGCCAGACGGTCCCGTTCGTCCAGCGCAACCTGCAATTCAGCCGCGATCTGCCGCGCTTCCCGACGGTCGCGACAGCAGCTGAGTTCAGCGCGCAGTTCCTCGATTTGCTGTTCAATCGACATTCCAGCCTCCATCATCTTGCGAAAGATGAAGACGTCGCCCGCGGTGGAACGGGCCGGGTCAAGCACCGCGAAGCGGCCGCGCCAGCGGCGATGGGGGTCACGATTTTTCGTGGGGAAAGCGCAGCGTCCCCCACGAAAAATGGTGGGTCCCCGTCGTCCTTGAGGCGGCCCGTTCCGCCCCGGCATCATGGGAAAGCCTGAGCGGATTTTCCTCTTTCCTCGCCTGGCCACGCGTCTGTCCTGGGCGACAAGCCCGCGAATTTTGCCTGGCGCTAGCGCACCTTCAGTCCGAGTTCGCCCAGCAATTCTCCGGCCTGCGCACGCGATATGGTTGCGCCGCGGAAGAGGCTTGCATCGACGAGCCGCAGGCCGCCAATATCCGCGCCGCGCAGGTCCGCGCCGTCGAAGCGCGATCCCGCCATGCTGGCATCGCGCAGGCTGCACTCCTCGAACACCACCTGCCGGAAATCGCACTTTCGAAGATCGGCCTGGGAAAAATCGACCTTCCGCAGCCTGTCATTGCGAAAGGAAAATCCAGGCAATCGCGCATTGATGAGGAGCGTTTCCTCGATCCCAATCTCCATGGCGGAAGCATCGGTAAAGTCCGCGCCAGTCAGTTTGCAACCGCTGAACCGAGCGGCGTAAACCTTGGTTCGGCGAAAGTTGGCATTGTTGAAATCGCTGGCGCGGAAGCTGGATTCTGCAAGGGTGGCGCTGGTAAAATTGGCAAATGCGCCCCGACAGCCATGCCAGACCACGCCCTCCAGGTTCGCACCGCTCAGATCGGCATCCCGCAGGTTGCAGCGCTCGAAGTGCCAGCCGCTTAGGTCGAGCCGGGACAGGTCGGCCTCTTCCAGGTCGCAATCGACAAGATGGCGGCGAGTCGAGGGGCTGAGCTGCTGAACATCGTCACGCGACAGCGATCGGCCGCACAGCATATGCTCGGAGGAAAGGTCGTCCATCGCTCCCTCCTAAACCCGAAATGGTCGCTATTCCACAACCGCCTTGTGGTGCGGCCTGCCCCGGAATGCTGAACAACAGGACAAGGCCGATGCTCAATAGGCCCGGCGTACGGCGAAAAGCGGATCGGATTTCGCTATGCCCTCAGTTGGCGTGTCGGCAGGCTCGGCTGCGGGTGGCCTAGCATGATAGATGAACAGGAACGGAGGCTTTGTCGCCGGCGGGTTTAGCTGGGGTGGGCGTAGCGGCGACAGCGTCCGAGCGGCCCCGAGCGATGCAGTGATATTGGCCATATAAACGCGCGTTTCCGGCGGCAACGGCCGGCCTTCGATGAGAAATTGCCGATAGCGCTCAGGACCGGCATGATAGGCACCGAACAGTCCGGGATAGCCGAAGCGCTGGTTCATGGCGGCAAGATAGGCGGTGCCCGCAACGATATTGTCATGGGGATCGTGCGGGTTCTGTCCGAGCCCATGAAGCCTTCGCATGTCCGCCCAGGTGCCGGGCATCAGCTGCATCAGGCCCATGGCCCCGGCGGAGCTGGTGATGGGCCTGCCCTGCCAGACCGTGCGGCCGCCGCTCTCCGCGCGCATGACCGCCTCGACCCATAGCCGGTCGACCCCGAAACGGACCGACGCCTCGGCTATCTCCCCGGCCCAGTCGGCAACTGGGTCGGCGCGCAGCGGTGTTGCCCAAAGGATCAGCCCCGTTGCGATCGACCGCAGGCATCGCGTCAGCCCAGCCATAGCGGGCTCGCCTTGCCGATGATGTCGCCCTCTCCCACCGGCCCGAAATATCGACCGTCGAAAGATGCCGGAACCCTGTCCATGAGGAGGAAAAAGCGGCCGGGAAGCAGGCCCTCGCAACCCTCCCACCAGGGCAGGGCGCGACCCAAATTGTCGTGCGGCAGACGCCGCGCGATCAGCTTTCCGTCCAGCGTCACCCTCTCGCCGCGCGCGCAGATGATGTCGCCCGGAACGCCGATAACGCGCTTTACCAGTGGCACGTTCGTGGGGAGATAATGCCGCCGCGCGGCAAGCAGGCGGGCCGGATAGGGCGCGCGCGCCACCACCATGTCGCCGCGCGCAAGCCTTGCCCCGGGGGACACCAGATAGAAGCCGACCGGGGCGCTCGCTGTCGCATTCCAGAGCAGGCGCGGGGGCGGCGGGAAGGCGATGGTCGCCCCCAGCGCAAGCGCCCCCAACCCGATCCAGATGGCATGGCGCCGTAGGCGGCGGCGCCTGGCGCGTGCCGCGCGCAACGCCTCGCCCCAGGCGAAAAGCGGAAGGTCGCGAGGCCGACTCACGCGCCTTCTCCCGACCTGCGGGCCGCCGACCACGCATCAAGATCATCGACATGATAGCGCCAGCTTCCGCCATGCATGCGGCAAAGCGGCCCCCGCCCCTGATGGCGCAAGCGCTTCAGGGTGTTGGCGGCGATCCCCAGATGAAAGGCCGCCTGCTTGGCGGTCAGATAAGGGCAGGTATTCCGCGCGATCCGGGCGCGCTCGGCCAGGTCCCGCGGTTGGGCGCCGGGGCGTTCCTTCGCATGATCTTCCATGGCTGTTTTCCTTGGCGACCCGGCCCCGGAAGGGAGCATGTGGGTCAGATCGGCCCATGCTGGGGTGATCCGGCCCATCGCGGCACGGTCGGAAAATGGGGGGTGCCCTTTTCGACCCCCGCCGCGATCATCCGGTCCCGGCCGCATGGAAAGCAACCGGGACCGGCGACGGACCATCAGTCGGCCGGATTCCAGATGATGGCGAAGGCATCCTCATCATCCTGCCCGGCGGCCCGGCCCAGATTGGCGTAAAGCCGGCGTGGTCCGAATTCCGGGGCGGCAAGGCTGAGCGATACATAGTCCTTGCCGGAGGTTTCGCTGATCCGGATCCAGCCCGCCCCGATCTCAACCCCCGACGCCAGGACGCGATAGTCGGGCTGGGTACTGCCATTCTTGTGGCCGTTGGGGATGATCTCGACATCGGTGCGAATCGAGAGGGTGCGAAGCTGGCCCTTGAAGCCATTTCCGTTGCGGGTGACATAACCGATTGCAGCCATTTTCTGTCTCCTGTCGTGTGCCCGCGAACCATTTCCGGGCGACAGCAGGCCAGGAGGGCCGGGCCGCAAAGGCCTCACGCACCGCAGGCCGAAGCGTCAGCGAAGGACCGGCCGGCCAGCCTTATTTGGTCCGCGAGGAGCCCTGCCAGGGGCGGGGAAATAAGGCGCAGCCGAGCCGGTTGCGGGAGGGCGGGCCCGGCCCAGAAGCCTGCTTTTCAAGGCGCCGGGATGGATCGCGCGGCAGCACAATCGGGAAACGATGGCATGCATGGCCCGTCAGTCCGACAACCAGGAAAGAAGGCCGCGTTGCATAATGCCCCAGTCCGTTTCGAATGGCCCCAGATGCGTGAATGGCATGTGCTCATATCTTTCGTGGAGAGGTCAGCCGGGTGCGACAGAGTCGGCTGGCCAGTCAGGAACTCCGGTCACAATGGCCATCGTGGCCCGCGCTCCGCTATCGAGGACTCTCGCTCGACCCTATGCCAATCTCGGCCGGGCGCCCGTCAACCAGCAGCGCCCGCGCTTCACCCGCACGACGACTGATCGTCAAAAAGCAACGGGTGCATCATCCCGTCACACAAGGCCTGCGCTGTGGCTATCAGAAAATCCAAGGGTTCCGACTCCAGCCGGTCCACATCTTTTGGGAGAGGAAATATGCAGACATCAATGCCGCTATTCCTATGGCCGCGAAAGGGGCAAGCGAAATTGTGCGGCCCTTCGGCAAAGGGTATCGACAAGTTGGCATCGCCCTCGGCCCTGGACCCGCTGGAGCGGTCGATCTGACTGAATCAGATCGACCGCTCCATTTCCCTGATTGACCGCGATTACTCAACCGTCAGATGATGCCATCTGACTGGAAATCGCTCAAAGACCCAGAAGTGCGCTTATCTTGGCGCGCACCTCATCGATCACGGCCGTTGATACGGAGCCCTTTTTCTTCGCTCCCCGCGCCTTCCAATCGAGACTCTTGATCTGATCGGACAGCACGATGCTGGGCGGTGCCTGGGACACGGTCACTTCGAAAGGATAGCCCTTGATCTGGCTCGTCATCGGGCAGCAAATCATCATGCCCCGCAGCTTGTTGTAGGCCGCAGGTGAGAGGACGAGCGCAGGACGATGCCCCGCTTGCTCATGTCCGGCCTGGGGATCGAATTGCAGCCACACAATATCGCCAGTGTCCGGAATATAGCGACTGGCCATCAAAGCACTTCATTGCCGACCGGGGGGCCAAAATCGACAATCTCGTGGAACGTCTCCGGCTTCATGTCCGCAAGCAATGCGTCGAGCGTGTAGACAGGCTTCAGGACGGGCTCGATGATGAGCCGGCTACCTTCCTGGCGAACTTCGACCTCCTGACCGACATTCAGCGCGGCAGCCGCCATGATGGCGGAGGGAATCCGGATTGCAGCGCTATTGCCCCACTTCTTTACCTGAATACCCATCGGACACTCCCTTGTATCGACATTGATGATACACTAGCAGAATGACGCAATGTGTCAACAAATGTATCTACATTTCGAGTGGAAGAAGCCGGGTATCCAGGTGGCGCGCGCGGCCTGATGCCGGTCAGTGACGCCGGATCACCATGCCGCTCTGATCACACAGGCTGCAAACGCCCTTGAAGCGCTGAAAACCATGGCTTCCGGCCAGTTCATGGCTGGCAAGCGCCACATCATCCAGCGAGAGTTTCTGCGCGATGCAAGGGTCGCATACCGGTTCGGGCGCAAGGCGTGCGACGAAACGCGCTACCTCGTCCAATATCTTCATTATCTGCCCCACGACACGCCGTTCCCATGCGGAACGGCGCAGGGAGAGGCAAGGAGAAATGGGCCGCGCGCTCAGGCCGGAACGGCGTGGGCGCGCGGCCCATTTTTTTCATGCTGTATCTCGCTCAGGCCCAATGGACGGGATCGCCGCGCGATCCCGTCCACCCCATATGAGCCTCCGTCAGGCCGCGAGCCGGTCCTGCTCGGCGCGATGCCCCAGCGCATCCCTTTCCTCTCCATCGGGGTCGGGCAGGGCCGCACCGCCCTGCGGCGGCACCGGATCATCCTCGCGGCCCTCCGCCGCACTCGCCGCCGCGCAGGCCGCTTCATGGGCGCTGACCGATCCGACGCCGCCGCGCGCGGTATAGGCGGACGGCGGAAAGGCCATCCAGCGCGGCACCCATCCGGCGCGCGCCTGCCGCCCATTTTCCCCGCGCAGATGGTCGCCCAATATCCGACGCTGGGTCCGGGCCTTTTCCTTCGCATTGGCCGCCGCGACAGCTTCCCCCGCCACCTCGGCTAGCAAGGCACCCAGCAATTCGCGATCCCGCAGCAGTGCAAGAAAGGCGTCGTCGCTCTCCCACCATTGCCCCATGTCGAGCCCCAGGACGAGGCCGAGCGCCTCGACGGCGGCGCTGCCGCTGGCGAGGCTTTCGCCCATGACAACCGCCACAATGTCCATGAGCGCTGCATCGGGAAGGTCGAGCATGCGGTGGAACAGCGTGACAAGATCGGGTGCACCATGGCCGCCAAGAAGATGGGCCTCGTCGGGATCAGCGCACAGGAGCGCCAGCACCGCACGCCGCCGCTCGTTGAACAGGGCCTCGCCCCGGCTCGCGGCGAGGCTCTGCGCGACATCCTCATGGCGTGCCGTCTGGGGTTCAGGCCGTATCGACCAGAGCGATGAGCCTGCGACCGCATGGGCCAGCATCAACCGCAGCGCGATGCCGGGCCGGTCGAGCAATGCTGCGCGTACGGCGACATGGCGATGGAGATCGACATAGATATTGAGGGTGGAGGTGAGTTCGGGACGAACCACCCTTGGCCGGTCTGCATCGCCCTGCCTTGCTGCCTTCAGCCGGGCTTCCTTGCGGCTGAGATAGCCCTCATGGATGACGGCCTCGCCATTGGAGCGCAGATCGACATAGACGCGCCCGCCCTTGCGCTTGGGCGCCTTCTCATATTCCCAGACCGAAAAATGCTCGTTGACGGGTATGATCACCACATCGCTCCAGCCCGCATCGAGCCACGCCTCCCGGCGCGCGGCGATGGCGGCATGTTGCGCATCCCAGAAGAGAGCGGCATCGGCAAAATAGGCGTCATCGCCAAAAAGGTCGGAGACGATGGCAAGGCCGCTTGCCTGCGCGTCAAACAGGGCATGGCGGACCGGAATGGACTGTCCGCCAAAAAGCCATGCCTTCAACTGATGCCCGGTGGGCGCAGAGCCATCCTCGTCATCGAGCAGGGCAAGCCATGCGCGCTGCTGGCCTTTCGATGCCATGGTGAGGTGCCGCACCGTCGCGCGGTCAACGGCCTCCCGGTCGTAGAGCTGGCGGATGCGGGGCAGGAGATTGCCCAGAGCAAGGATGCGCCGCACGGCGATGTCGGGAAGACCGAAGGTCGCGGCGATATAATCCACGCCGCGCCCTTCCTTCACCAGCCGGGTGAAGGCCTCCCATTGCGCTACTTCGGAAGGATCGCGGCGCGCGGCATTCTCGATCAACGAAGCCTCGATCGCAGCGGCATCATCACCCGCCTCGAGAATGGCGCAGGGGAGCGCGGCGCATTCGGAATCGGCCTCGCCCGCCGCGCGTTTTTCCTGCCAGGCGGCGCACGCGGCATGAAAGCGGCGGCTTCCGGCAATAATCTCATAAATGGGGGCGTCGTTGGCTGGCTCGTCGGCTTCACATCGGCACGGGCGCACGATGATGGGCTGGATCACGCCGCGCCTGCGCACCGTCGGCAATATGTCGCTTATGTCGGGGGCCTTCCTGCTCCACCGCATATTGGCCTTGCTGATGCAGAGCCGGTCGAGGGGAATAAAGTCTAGTTTCATGGGATACTCCATTGTCGCAAATGGCAGGCCCTGCCGCGAACGGACCGTCGCGGTCGGCAGATGACAGGACCTGCCCTTGAATGGGCGGCAAGCGGCCGCCCGCGCCTTGCCGCCGCTCAAGGCGGCGGAAGCTCGTCGGTCGGCCGGGCCATGAGGCTGCGGGCGAGAAAGGACTGGGCTGCAAGGATCGATCCGGCACGTCGCGCCGTGCCGGCCCAGACCGAAAGCGGATGCAGCGAGGTAAAGGCAAGGTCGCGCTCGATCCGCAGGCCAAAGGGCAGGCGGATGGCCTCGATCTCTCGCAGCGAAAAATATCCCAGTTCCGGGCAGCCAAAGCCGAGATCGGCGAGGCCGAACAATGTGTCGCCGTCCCGCGCCAATTCGGTGACCAGCCAAGTCGCGGTCCCGATGGGATTGAAGAATTTGGCGAGTGGGCAAGGGTCAAAGCCCAAGATTTCGGCGCTCGCCCGCGCCTGCGCGCGCAAGCGGGCGCGCAGTTCATAGGAAAGGAGGATCATGCCGCCCTCCCATCCATGGACGTGGCGGCGATGGCTGGATCGGGTGCGCCCTCTCCACCCACGCCCTGCCGGGCAGCGCGATGCTTCTCCAGCAGCCAGTCGGCGGCAAGGCTGGCCGCGCGCGCCGCGCGGAAAATGGCCCTGCTGTCCTCGCGAAGCACGGCCAGCCACGCGCCGATATAGTCGGAATGCCGCACGGTCGGGACGATCCCCAGCGAGGCGCAGAGGAAGGCCGATCCCATTTCCGCGATCAGTTCCTCGCGGGCATAGCCCGCTGTCCCAAAGCCATGGGAAAGATCGCGGCCCAAGCGCGAGACATGCCCCGTCGCGTGGGTCAGCTCATGCAGGCAGGTCCGGTAAAAATTGATCTGCTCGAAAAAGGCCGGTTGCGGCGGCACCTGCACGATATCGAGCGAAGGCATATAATAGGCCTTGTCCCCGCCCATGCGAAAATCGACGCCGCTCGCCGTAATGATTTCCTCGGCTAGGGGCCTGATTTCGCGCTCAGGCAGCGGCGCGGGATCGGGCAGGATGCGATGCTCCAGCCCCTCGCACTGCGCGACATTGAAGACCGTGAAGCGCTTGAGAAATGGAATGGCCCGCGCCTCCTCCCCGCTGTCCTGCGCCCGCGCCTTTTCGGTTTCGGGAATGAAGCGGTCGGCATAGACGACCATGCAGCCATGCTCGCCCTTGCGGACGGCGCCGCCTGCCTGCCTCGCCTGCCGGAAAGTCAGCCAGCTCTGGCTGGGATAGCCCTTGGCGATCACCTCGCCCCAAAGCAGCAGGATATTGATGCCGGAATAATTTCGGCCGGTCAGCGCATTGCGGGGCAGGGCTGGACCGCAGCCAGCGCCCTCGCCCGCCTTGCCCCAAGGCTGCACCCAAGGCAGCCGCCCGGCCTCCAGTTCGGCTATGATCCGGGCCGTCACCTGCTCATGGATAGTGGGCGGCGCATTGTCGCGCGAGCCTTGCGCCCAATCGCCTGCGTGGCTGCCTTTTGAACGTGCATGGTTCCGACGCCGGTCAAGGGCGCGGGATGAAGAACGGGACGTCATGCCTAGCCTCCAAGCACCACCCCAAAACCAAAATGGTCCCCCGCAGGGCGGGGGTGGGCGGCAAGGAGCACGGCAAGGCCCGCGGCCAAGCGCCGAGCGCACCCGACAGGGCCGAAGCGAAGCGGAGGAATGGCGGCCTGCCGCCATTTGCGGGAGGTGCGCGCGGGCCTAGCAGGGCGAGCGAGCCCATCCCCGCCTCAAGGGATGGACCACCATCGCTCACGCCGCGGCGCTCCGCGCCGCGTCCATCAGGGGGCCGGCATGACGGACCCAGGCGCCAGGTGAACCGTGAGACGTGCCCCGCTTCAACCACACCGCGGGGCCGAGACCCGAGGCAGGCAGCGCGAGGCAAACTCCTGCCGGTCAGGCACCGGCAATGGTCTCAAACAGCCCACCCAATCTTTCGCCCTGTCGCCATGGTCGAAATCGACCATGCGCATGCCCTGCCGATCCTCTGCTCTCCTATTTCGATCGCATCAGCAGCCGATAGCCGCCCTGCGCCATGGCGCGGGCGGATTTCACCATGCGCCGCACGCGCTGGCGCACATGGTCGGTCCGGCCTTCCCAGCCCGCTTCCACCGCCAGTGCCCCGAACAAGGCTTTGCCGATTTCGCGGTGGCTGGCCCCCGACGCACGCGCATCATGGACGCGCAGCAGCGCCAATCCCCGCCCGATCACGGGATCAGCGGGATAGAGCGGCGCGCGAAACCGGCCAGTCCTGACCAGATCAAGAAAGCGCTCGAGCGTTCTCAGGCGCCGGGCCGCCATTTGCGAGCCCCATATCTCATAATGCAGCAACACAGCGCCCCGGGTGTGGGTCAGGCTGCCTGCCATGATGTCGATTCTCAGATGCCGAAGCCCATCGCTCAGCACGGCATGTTCCCGGCCCATGGTATCGGTCGCGATCCGCAGCCACGGCAGCAGCTGCCCAAGCTCGATACTTTCCTCCACCGGCGCAGAATGGTTGGCGATGACGACAGGCAGGGTCGCAGGATCGATATCCGCACGCCAGATGATCCGAGCCTCCGGTGCCGGGAGGTCGGGATGTTCAGCGAAAGTGAAGCCCCCATGGCGACGGGTCCAAGGTACCTCTGGTGATGCGGCTCGCCTGCGCATGCCAGGCGACATAGTCCGGATCGCGGCGCAGCCATTCCCACATCAGTCCCGCGCGATCGATTCCGCGCAGCCCGGCATAGCATGCCGGATCCTGCCAATTTTCGGCGGCAGGACCCGCGGCGCTCCGTCTCACCGCTCGCTTTCCGGGCGAACCGGCGGCGCTTTGGCCGCTCGGAATGATCGAAGTCGGCGATCTTTGCTGCACGGCAGCAAATATGTCCCCGGACAGGAAAAACCATGATATGTCAGTTTCATGACAAAACCTGCCGGTCGGCGGCATGAGGCCCCGCCTTTCGGCCACAACAATGAGGAAAGGCCGGCTGCAGGACGCGCGGCAGCTTGAGATGCCGCCTGCGGCCGGGACGCGTGCGCATGAGCATGCATCAGGAAGCGATGCATTACCTCCAATGCATCAACCAGGTTCGGACGCGCGACGACATGGGGTTCGTCATGCGCGTGATTGCAGAGCAGCTGGGCTTTCAATATTTTGCCCTGACCCAGCATGTCGATGTGGTCGCGGCGGGCAGCGGCGTGATCCACATCCACAATTATCCCGACCGTTGGGCGGATTTCTATGCCGCGAACGCGCTGGGCATTACCGATCCCGTCCACAGGGCCTGCCATATGACCAGCTGGGGGTTTCGCTGGACACAGATGCCGACGCTCATACCACTGACGAGCGGCGACCACAGGCATCTCGCACGCGGAAGGCAGGCGGGGATCGGCGACGGTTTTACCATTCCCTCCAATATCAGCGGGCAGCCCCCAGGGTCCTGCACCTTCGCCAATGCGGGCGATCGCCCCCTGCGCGAGGACAGGCTCCTCCTGGCGCAACTGCTTGGCAATTATGCGTTCGATGCCGCCCGGCGACTCTGGTCGATGCCCCGGCAGGCCATGACCGCGCCGCTCATCACCGACCGGCAGCGCGACTGCGTGCAGTGGGCGGCGCGAGGCAAGAGCGACTGGGAGACCAGCCAGATATTGGACATCAGCAGGGAAACCGTGACGAGCCATATCAAGGAAGCCTGTGCACGCTACCAGGTCAACAAGCGGATATTGCTCGTCGGCCGGACGCTGGGTGACGGAACCCTGACGATCAGCGACATTGGCGGCTGGAGCCATCCCCATTTCTGGGAATAGCGGCGACTCAGCCTCCGAACCGACCCTTGATCGCCTACGACCAAGGGAGCTTATCCATGTTGCATATTGTGAAAGAACCGTTCCGGCCGCTGCCGGACACCGTGTTGCGCGCCATGTTCGCGGCCCGCAAATCCGTCTTCGTCGATCTCCTCAAATGGCAGATTCCGGTTCTCGACGGCCGGTTCGAGGTCGACCAGTTTGACGATGAACATGCGCGCTACATCATCCTGTCCGAACCCGACGGCACCCATCTCGCCTCGGCGAGGCTGCTGCCGACCCAGCGCCCCCATATTCTCGACAGCTTCTACGCCAGATTATGTGACGCGCCACCGCCGCGCGGCGGGGACATTTTCGAGATCACCCGCTTCTGCCTCGACCGGAACCTGCGGGCGGCCGAACGGCGGGTGGTCCGCAACCGCCTGGTGACCGCGATCGCGGAGCATGCGCTGGAGAACCGCATCAGCCGCTATGTCGCCATCGCCGAGATGAACTGGTTCCAGCAGATCCTGGCCTTTGGCTGGCAATGCCGGCCATTGGGCGCGCCGCAATGGCATGAGGGCTCGCTGCTCGTCGCGTTGGAGATAGAGATGGGCGCGGACACGCTCGACCGGCTCGCTGAGGCCGGGATCTATGATCAGGCACCGATGGCAGCGTGAGACGGGAGACGCGATCATGACCGAACCCCTTCCCACCAGTGCGTCGCGCCTGATCGAGCAATTGTTCGACCAGGGCTGGTCCGTCCTACCGCACGCCTTGCCCGAAGGCGTCATCGCCGCGCTGGACACAGACCTGTCGTCCTCTTTTGCGGAGACTCCCTTCTGCCAGGGACCATTTTATGGCGAGACGACCAAGCGCTTCGGACGGCTGCTGACGCGGTCGCCCCATGCAGAAGCACTGGTGCGGCATCCGCTCATCACCCGGATCGCCCGGCAGATTCTTAGCCCCTGGTGCGACTGCATCCAGCTCAATGTCGGGCAGGCCATCGCCATCCACCCCGGCGCGCCGGCGCAGGTGCCCCATCGCGACCAGGATATGTGGCAAGCGCCCAAGGGAGAGATCGAATATCTCGTTAATATCATCTGGCCATTGACGCCCTTCACCGTCGATAATGGCGCGACGCTGGTCTGGCCGCGCAGCCACGGCGCCCAGGCGCTCCTGCCCGATCCGATCGACGATCCGATCGCGGTCGGGATGGAACCCGGCTCCGCCCTCATCCTGCTGGGTTCCACCCTGCACGGTGCCGGCGCGAACCGGACCGCTGCTGTGCGGCGCGCGATCGTCACGGGCTATAGTCTGGGATGGCTCAAACCCTATGAAAATCCCTGGCTTGCCTATCCGCCCGCAGTCGCACGCCGATTTTCTCCTGAACTGGCCGCGCTCGCCGGCTATCGCCAGCACCGCCCCAATCTCGGCAATTTCGAGGGACAGTGTCCCTCGGTCCTGCTGACTGGCGCGCCTGATCGCCCGCTGGCCGCCATCGATGCGCTGCGGCCGGACCAGCAGGACATGGTGGCGGCCTTTGCGGCGCGGCAAAGCTGAATCAGGATGAACGCCGGTCCAACCTCCGAGCGGGTTCAGCAAAGCCTGAGACGCCTCATCATGGAACGGGGCTATCGTCCCGGATCCCGTCTCGATCCTGCGGAGCTTTCCGCAATCCTGGCATCGAGCACGACACCGATCCGGGAGGCGCTCAGCCATCTGGCGGGCGAGGGTCTCGTCGAAGCGCGAAGCGGCGGGGGCTTCCTTGTGCCGCTGATCGACGAGCCGGGCCTCAAGGATCTCTACGCCTGGTCGGGCGACATCATCCAGCTCGCCCTGCGCAACGTCCGCTCTTCCCTGCTGCGATCGATCGAACTCGATCCGGATTCCTCATCGGGCGCGGACCGGGCCGCGCACCTCCTTCACCGCATCGCGAGCGCCTCCAGCAATCGCGAACATGGCGAAGCGATGGAACGCACCAACGCCCGCCTTCATGTCGCGCGTATCGGCGAAGAAGACATTCTGGGCGACACTGGGGAAGAATTGCAGGCGCTGGCGCACAGCGCGCGCGCCGGTGACATCGGGCTGCTGCGCAGGACCTCATCAACCTATCATCTGCGCCGCCAGCGCGCCGCGGCAAAACTGCTTCGCGGCATCTATCGAGACGAATAACAGGCGGGACATTCCGCCTGCAACTTGTCGAAGAGCAATATCCATTCCTCCCGATCATTCCATATATTCGCGATATCGGATCCGTATAAATTTCGGATAGGGCCGTCCGCTTCCTACGCTCCATGGTGCTGCAAATAGTCGCAGCAAAGCCAAAGCCAAGGAGTGAATATCATGGAACGTGACAATGACGTGATCGAACTCGGCGCGGTCAGCGTGGAAACCAAGGGCCCCGGCGGCATCACCGGCGATGTCGGGCTTGGTGAAAATAATTTCGGCCTTTCCGACGACTGAAGCGATGGCGCGCAGCTTCGCGGCTGCGCGCCTCGTCCGTTCGAGACACAGAATGAGCGGCTATACACTGCGCGATGGTCTGAGCTTCTGCCGGACCGAGGGACAGGTCATTTTCCTCGACCTCCATGCCGATCGCTATTTCGGCCTGCGGCCAGCGCTGGACCAAGCGTTCAGATCCCTCATCGACGCCAACCACATCGATGCCCGGCAGTGCGACGCCTTGCTGGAAGCGGGCATCATCATCCGGTCGCCGGTCGGTATCAGGCCTGCCCCCTGCCCGCGCTCGCATGCATCCGAGGCCAGGCTGCCCATTGCGAAGCCGCGCCTGTCACCAGCCTATCTCGCAAGCGCCCTGACCCGCCGGTTCTGGTGGCGCGCGAGACTGAGACAATTGCCCTTCTCGCGGAACATCCGCTCGATCGAACGGCGAAAGCTTGGCGTGGCCCCACGGACGGCCCCGACCGACCGGCTTGCCCATATTGATCAGGCCTATCGCCGGGCCGCCATGATTGTCTCTGCCCGTGACCAGTGCCTCCCCACCGCGCTGTCGCTCGCGTCATGGCTGATCGCGCTCGGCATCCGACCGGATCTCGTCCTGGGCGTCAAGCTCAACCCCTTCCAGGCCCATAGCTGGGTCGAGGTCGACGGCATGGTCGTCGCCGATGATCCCGATCAGGTGCGTCCCTTCTGCCCGATCAGGATCATCTGATGGAGAGATTTGTCGCCATATTCGCGCCGAAACCGGAACGCAGTCCTATCGCGCCGCCGATCCGGAGCGCGATTTCTCGCGCCGAGGCGCTGTCGGTCATGATCAACCGGGACGATATGCTGGTCGCAAGCGGCGGCGGACAAGTCCGGCATCTGGGCGATGATATCGGCATGGTCATCGGCCCCATTTTCGGGACCGGCAAGAGCGATCCGGCGACCCCGCCCTCGGATGTCGCGTCCAGCGGCGATCCGTCAGATCTCCATCGCTTCAGCCAGGACTATTGGGGTAATTTTGTCGCGATCCTGCGCGATCGCGCGGCAGGCTTTCATGTTCTGCGCTCAGCCTTCGGGCACCTGCCCTGCTTCCATGCGGTGCAGGGCGATCAGCTCATTCTCGCTTCCGACATGGCCCTGCTGTCGCTTGGCGGATGGAGATCCCGTGGGGTCGAATGGTCCGCCATATTGCGCCGTCTGGCGCTTAAGGATATCCCCTCGCCCTCCACCTGCCTCATAGGCGTGCAGGAATTGTGTGGCGGCTCCCGTCTCCATCTCACCCCAGAAGGGCTGAGCGTCACGCAGACATGGAACCCATGGGACCGGGCTGGCAGGCGCCACTGGATCGACGACCGGGACGAGGCCGCGCACATGATCCGGCGCGCGGTATCGACCGCGACCCGCGCCAGCATCATGGGGACCAAGCGCGCCATGCTCATGTTGTCGGGCGGGATAGACTCCTCCGTGCTGACCGCTGCGCTCGGCACCCATGGCTGCCCTTTTACCTGTTTCAATCTCGCCAGCCGCGGCGCCATGGGCGATGAACGCCATTATGCCCGGATGGTCGCATCCCATCTGGGCGCTCCGATCGTCGAAGCGCAATGGGATGTCGCTATGGTCGACATCACCCGTTCCGATGCCAAGGATCAGCCCAATCCGCTCGCGCGCAGCTTCATGCAGGGCACCTCCCGCCTGCTCCATGAGGCGGTCGGGGCAAGCGGAGCCGATCTCACCATCGATGGCGGCGGTGGGGACAATGTCTTCTTTTCCTTGCGGTCCATCGCGCCGGCGACCGACGCTTTCCTGCGCGGACGGAGCCTGGGTGAAGGCTGGTCTACCGCCAAGTCGATCGCGGCCATGGCCGATGTGAGCACGATTACGGTGCTTGGCCGGGCAGTGTCACGCGCGTTCCGCCGGTCGCCGGCCTATCGCTGGCGGCCTATGACCCAATTTCTGTCCCCGCAGGTCATGGGCGAAACAGCTCTTGTACCACGCCACCCTTGGCTGGAGCCGCCCCGCGGCGGTGAAACCGGGACGGCCGCCCATATCGCGCTCATCACCGCCGCCCAGAGCTGGGCCGAGGGCAATGATATTAGGAGCCCGGTGCGCCATGTGACGCCACTCGCCTCGCAACCCGCCGTGGAAGCATGCCTGCGGATACCGAGTTGGTGGTGGTTCAGACAAGGGCAGAACCGGATCGTGGCACGGGATGCCTTTCGCGAACTTTTGCCAGCAGCCGTCGTCGACCGCAGGACGAAGGGCACGCCCGATAGCTATATCGCGGAAATCTTCACCGCGAACCGTTCCGTCATCCGCGCCATGCTGCTCGACGGACATTTGCGCCGGGCCGGACTGCTTGACCTTCCCCTGCTCGAGCATGTCCTGGTCGGCGAGGGTTACGTCCAGGGCACGACCTATCACCGCATCATGCATCTTGCGGACGTCGAGGCATGGGTGGCGGGGCAGACCCAGGATTAGGGAGGAAAGGGCTGTTTTAGGCGCAGCCTGTCCCAGATCGCATATTGCGCCGCCTTGCGCGGATCGGGATCTTTCTTGCCCTGAAGCCAGTAGAGGAACCAGTCGACATTGCGTTCGTAGATCGCCAGCCGGTGTCGCGGCTGCCATTTATTATGATATTCATCGGGAAAGACATACATGTCGACCGGCTTGCCCTGTTCGCGCAAGGCGGCGAAGACGTCGATCGCGGTCAGATATTCCCGATCCGCCAGCTGCATGAGCAATGGCGTATCGATCGACGCGGCATTGCGGATCATCGAACCTGGCTCCCAATAGTCCCGATCGTCGGATGTGGCGGGCGGGAAACCCTGCGACCGCATCTTCCGGGCAAAGGCCGGGCCGATGGTGGCGTTCACGGTCCAGGGTTCAAGACAGCAGGTGCTAATCGCGGCGGCGGCAAAGCGGCGGTTGTTGATGAGGGCAAAGCCGACCGTGCTCGATCCATCGCTCAAACCGGTGATGCCGATGCGGTCCGGATCGGCAATTCCCATGTCGATGACGCGCTGGACCCCGGTCATGACCGAAGATTGCATGCTGCGCCTCTCCCCCCAATTCCGGTCATTCTCGGCCAGCAACTTCTGCCAGTCCTTGTTGAGCGGGTTGATCGCCCCGACATGGGGCGGGCGGTCCAGGCTGAGAACCGCAAAGCCTTTCGCCGCGAACAGATGGATCGGATATTCATTGCCGGTCGCGCCCCGCAGAAATCCGTTGCTGCGATAGGTCGTCACGATCATGGGCAGCCTCTCTCGTCCATCATAATCGGGCGGCAGGGCAAGATCGCCGGCGACTTCCAGGCCCAGGTCGTTCCGCCATTCCAGCCGCTCGACCCTGCCGAACCGGATGGATCGATATTCGGGATTGGGATCGTAGAGCAGATCGGTACGTCCGTCTCCCGGATCGATCCGCACGATCCGCGGCGGCACGCTCGCGCTTTGGCGCAAGCAGACAAGGTCCCCACCTGCGAGCTCACAACCGCTGATGACGTCGCTCGTAACAAATATTCTCCGTGGCGGGCCGGAGCCAGGCCGCCAGCGATAGAGCGCCGTCGACCGGTCATTCCAGCCCTCGCGGCGCAGGAAGAGCAGGGGACCACCATGGGACATCCACCAAAGTCCGGCAAACTTGCCGCGACAGGCCTCACCCGGACAGGGGATTTTCACGCCAGCCACAGAGGACATGGCCAGCGCCCATGGGCTGGCCGGATTGGCGGTGACATGCTCCGTCTGGATAAAGCGCCCATCATCGGCCCTCGCCGAAAGCGGAAGGATTGCATAGCCGATCGGATCGGGGCCCAGCAGCGCCTGGTCACCTTCTTCGCCGGGCCGGGCCTCTCCCCCGCCCGGATCGACGCGAAACAGGGACAGGGCTGTCGTGGCGAGCGGCATGGGCTTGTCGCCCATCATCGGCACATAGCGATCATCATAACGAAAGCCGGTCACGGCCTCGCGCGCCAATGCGGTCCGCTCCGCCATCTGTCCGGTCCGGCTCGCATAGATGAGCGACCTGCCATCAGGCCCCCAGGCAAATTGCTCCACATCGACGGGAGAATGGGTGACGGCCCGGGCGGGACCGCCATCGGCACGCACTGTCCAGAGTTGGGTGACACCCTTGTCCCGCCGCAGGAAGGCGATCCACCGGCCATCGGGCGACCAGGACGGCGCGAGCAGGATCGGAAATCCCGTCGGCAGGATGACCCCGCGATAATCGCCGGTCCCGCCAATAAACTCTCCGCCCTGATCGAGAAGCCGCGGCTTCGCGGATGGCTTCACATCCATCACCGCAAGGCCGATGCAATAGCTATTGGTCGATGCCTCCGCCCGGATCAGGATGAAGGCGAGCTGTCTGCCGTCCGGGGAAAGTCCGAGCGGGCTCTTGTTGCCAAGAAGGGCGCCATCGCCCCGCCCGATGTCGCGCACGCCGAGCAGGTCCTGCGCCGTGATGGCGCGTCGCTTCGTCATGGGCGCAGGGACCGGCAGCAGGTCGCTGCAACCCGCCGTCGCCGTGGAAGGCAAGGCGAGAAGTCCAACGCCCGCGGCCAGCAGCGCGATCGATGTCCTGTCCATGACGCTCACCATTTCTTGACCAGTTCGAGCGCGATGAAGCGGCCGACCGCTGAATAGTTGGTCGAGTCATAGGGCGTGTCATAATAGAGGCTGGTCGCGACGACCGAAGGCAAGGTATTGAGGATATTCTGGACCGAAAGGCCAAGCTCGACGCCGCGCAACAGCCCCCCTTCCTCGCCAAAGCGATAACGGGCGCTGATATCGATCGTCGTCATGCCGTCAATGTGCAGAGCCGGGGTGGAGCGCACATCCTTGACGCCGCCGATCGTGCTGAGCGTGGCTGCGGTGCGGAAGCCGCCCTTGCTCCAGCCGATCATGCCCCTGCCGCGCCAGTGCGGCGGGTTGAACAATCGTCCCGCCAGTTGCTCGACCGGACCGTCCGCCAAAAGCTGCTGCTCGCTGTCGAGATAGGTGAGATTGGCCGACATCTCGATGTTCCCATCAGCAAGGCCGGCCTTGTAGGCAAGCTGGGCATCAATGCCCCGGATCGTCTGGCGACCGGCATTGATATTGGCGCGATTGATGATCGCGGCGACCTTTGCCGGATCATAGGGCACGCCCGCCCCGTTCAGAAACTGGCTCGCATGGGCGATCGCCGCTGCAAGCTGCTCGGGCGTCGGCGCGTAGCTGATCTGCCTGGCGTAGATGGGATTGACGAGCGCCAGCGCTGACGTCGGGATCGGGTTCACGATGCGGTCGACATAGCGGGTTTGGAAATAGCTGAGATCGAAGGACGCGCCCGGAAGGGCGGGCGGACGCAGAGCCATGGTCACCGACCAGTTGCGCGCCTTTTCCGGCCTGAGGTCGCTATTGCCCCCAGCGATCAACAAGGCGGTGGTCCCGGCGGGATAGCCCCTCCCGCCGAATGTCGTGATTGGATAAAGGATCGCCTGTTCGATCGAATAGAGCTGGATGAAGCTTGGCGCCCGGAAGGATCGGCCCCAGCTCGCCTTGATGTCGAGGAAATCAGCCGGCGCGTAGATCATGCCGAATTTGGGTGTCACGACATCGGCAAGGCCGCGATAGCGCTCATAGCGAAGCGCGGCGCTGAGACTGAGGCTGCGCATCAGCGGCAAGGCCTGCGCGGGCCCAATGAGCGGGAAGCTGGCCTCGCCAAAGGCATAGACGCTGTCCTGCGACGGCCTGGCGTTGTTGATATTGCCCACGCCCCTGAAGATTGCGAAGTCATTTGCCCGGATACCGGCGCCCAGGGCCAGCTTGGCGTCGCCGCCCGGCAAGCCGAACAAGGGGCCGTCGCCCGCGATCTCGCCGGTCATCGTCTGGTTATTATAGCGCCCAAAGGCCCGGCTCGAAAACCGATCGTTGATGAAGGTATCGCCCTGAAAATAAGTGCGCCCCTTGCCGAAACTGCCCGAAAGGCTGAGCTCCCATGGACCTAGCAAGAGCCGCGCCGCTCCCGAAAAGGCCAGCGTATAGCTGTCATAACTCTGGGTGATCCGGCTGACCGACAGATTGGCGGCGGTGCTCGTGGGATAGGAAAATTCACCGGTCCGCTGGTTGTAGAGGCCGTCCAGTTCGATGGTCAGATTGTCGCTGATGTCCTGATGGATGCTTCCCGCGACCGCGTGGCGGCGGCTGGCCGGCAGCAAGGTCAGGTCCGGCCTGATCCGGCCATATTTGCGCTGGTTCGTCATGAGGGCAGTGTTCCGGCCATATTCATAGGTCAGGAAGCCGCCGCCGCCGTTCCAGCGGCTACCCGCCAGCACGCCATATTGCTGCTGGAAATTCCCGCCATCGGGCGATCCGCCGATGCGAGCCCGGGTTTCAACGCCATCATAGTCGCGCCTCAGGATCACGTTGACGACGCCGCCGACCGCGTCCGATCCGTAAATGGCCGAGGCGCCGTCCGCCACAACCTCAATCCGATCGACCGCTGCAAGCGGAATAGCGGAAATGTCGACGCCCTGCCGGGCCGAGTCATAGGGCACACGGCGACCGTTGAGCACGGTGAGCGTCGCGTCGCTGCCCAGGCCGCGCAGATTGACCGAGGACCCGCCGCCGACATTGCCGCCCGTGCTGGACGGCACGTTGAAGCCGACGCCCGGATTCTGCCCGCCACCAAAGCTTTGTGGCAGGCTGCGCGCGACATCGCCAAGATCGGCAAGGCCGCTGTCCCTGATGGCCCTGTTGTCGAGAACCATCACGGGCGAGGGGATCGGCGCGCCGCGGATGCGGCTGCCCGTGACCAGGAGGCTTGCGCCCTCGCCGCTTTCCCCGTCCTGCCCGGACCCGCGTCCTTTCCGGATAATGATAGTGCCGTCGAGCCGCGTCCAAACAAGACTGGTTCCGGCAAGCAGTCGATCTAGCGCCGCCTCCACCGTGAACGCGCCCTGCAGGACTGGGCCATTCACCCCCTGGACAAGGTCCGCGTCGACAAGGATTGTTTGCCCGGAGCGCAGGGCCAGTTCACGAATCGACGCACCAAGCGGCTGAGCGGGCAACACCATTGCGATGCTGGAAGAATGCTGTGCCAGCGCTGCCGGGGCGCTGACCGCGAGCGCCGCGGTGACGATACTGCCGGACAGATACAGAGCGGATAATGAAAATCGAGACATTTGGCCTTCTCCCCCTTGCCGCCAATGGGCGGGACAGCGGGGAGACGCCGGCTTGCTAAAACACCCGACAGATTTTTTTACATATTCGATCCCGCCCGCTTGGGCGGCGCCACCAGCAGGATCGTGGCGCGGTCGGGTCGCTCCACCTTGAGATGGAAACTGGCTGCGGCGGCGCGCGCGAACCCTTCCGGATCGCGAACCCTAAATGCACCCGTCACGCGCAGCGGCATGGCAAAGGGCTCGGCCAGCCGGACCTGTATCCTGTTATAGCGGTTGATCGCCGCCACCGCCTCGGCAAGGGGCGTCGCATCGAGCGTGAGCATGCCCGACACCCATAGCGCCTCCTCAGCAGACACGGCCTGACCGGCCATATCCCCATCAAGCGCCATGCTCTGTCCCGGAACAATCGTCCTTGTCTCTCCGCTGACATCAGGCCTGTGCAATTCCACTGACCCATCGATTACGGTAACCAAGGGATGCGCACCGATCAGGCTGACGTCGAACATCGTGCCATGGGCGACAATCTCGCCACCCGCGACCCGCACACGGAAGGCGCGCCTCTCATCCCCAGCGACCTCGAAACGCGCCCGCCCCCGGTCGAGGTCGAGCCGCCGTTCGCTGCCGGACAATTGCACGCGAAGCCGCGAGACCGTGTCGAGGATGACAGTTGATCCGTCCGCAAGGCTGATCGTCCGGATCTCGCCCACTGCCGTTTCATAGACGGCGGCCTCAGCCGCCGTGGAAATGCCCAAGGGGCCGCCGGACCGCAGGAGGCTGACCGACGCCACCCCCAGCAGAATAGCGGCGCCAAGTCCGGCAGCCGCGATATGCGTCTTCTGCCGCATCCAGAATGGCGCGCGCGGGAGCGAGCGGTTCCGGCCGACATGCCGTTCCTGGAGCAGCGTGCCGAGCTGCCAATTCCGCTTAATCAGGTCATAGGCGATGCGATGCCGGGGATCCGCATCGATCCAGAGCGCAAAATCGCGCTCCAACGCCGGATCGGATTGTCCGGCACGCCGCGCCAGCCATTTTTCGGCAGCTTCATGGATGGATTGGGGAATCTCTGCCCCGCCGGGCTCAGTCATGCGCCCGCAAATGCCGTCCAAGCTGCCTGATCGCCCTGCTCATCTGCTTCTCGACCCCTCGCACGCTCAATCCGGTCCGTTCGGCAATCTCGGCATAGCTATAGCCATCAAGACGGCAAGCCAGAAATATCTCGCGGGTCAACGGCTTCAATCGCAGCACGGCCTCCTCGATCCGGACGAGCCGGTCGCGCGCCTCCAGCGCGGCGACGGGATCGCCACCCGAAAGCGGCAGATCCTCGATCGGAACATGATGATGCGCACAACAGCGCTCTGCTACCCTGGCCTCATCGCGCAGCACATTGCGCGCCGCTTGGCGGAGATAGGCTCCGGGTGCCCGGATCGCTCGACCATCATGGTCCGAACTTCCAACCATGCGGCTGAAAACCTGCTGGATGACATCTTCCGCCTTGTCATGCCCCGTCCATCGCGAGAGGAAACGCAGCAGCGAGGGCCGCTCTTCCCGATACAGGCTAGCCAGCGGGTCCGGCGAGAAAGCCGCACGATCATGCTCAGGCGGCAGCGGATCACCCTCATCCAGCGGCAGGCGCGCCATTTCCGAAGCGGGCCGTATCATGGCCTGCTCCTGCTATTTGTTCTGGCTTGCGATCCCATCCGCCGCTCCCTCGCACAAGACGAGGTTGCGCCGGATAAAACCGGGCGTTGAGCCGCGCTTGAGAACGCGTGTCGATGCCTTTGGCCATAAATGGCTTGGACATAACATCGACCACCCGGCCGCTTCCGCGACGAGTCTATCCTTCCCAAGCGAGGGGCTCAAACCTCGGCGCCTTCCAACGAAAACGCCACGACACATTATCGTAATGTCAAGTCGGTGCAACAGGTTAGAGAAAGATCGAAATCAGCTTTGTTCCACCCTGTCCGCATCGCCCTTGGTTGAGATAGGCAGCTCTGACGCGCCCTAAGTTCATGTGCGAGGACAGACCGGTCGTCCACGTCGAGCATCGGCCGGGGCAGCGGTTCCACTATCGGCGCATATAAGTGCGATCCGGGCCGATCTGGACCATTCCCTTGCAGGCCTCCGAAAAGCGATAGTCATTCATGGCAGCGGATCGCTTCTGCATCCCCGACGTGGGGCTGGCCCGCGGCCACTGGACATCGTCATGAACAGGCCAACGCCCGATGAAGAACTACAAGACCCGGCGCCTGCCCGAGGGAGATGAGCAGGCGGCTCGAGCATCTGGCGACAAGTTCGGGTCGGGGGCGGTCGGAAGTTCTGGTCGATGCCTGTTTCAACCTGCGACAGGCGCCAAGCTCTTTGCCCAGTGGCTGAGGAGCTTGCAAATGATGCCCGAACTTCGACCATTCAAGAACACGGAGTTTCCAAACCCCGGCATGCTCGAGCTGATCGCCCTGCGCATATACTGCCGGACGCCGCGCCGCACACTCAAAGGCGCAGCGCGCCAGCAAGCCCTCGGTGGAACGATACGGACGACGACAGCTAAAGGGGCTTCTCCATGTCGACAAGACGTCGCCTAACCAAGTCACCCGGCCAAGCCGATGCGACAACGCTGCATGGGGCACCGGTGGCTGGCGAAACGCCGACGGCAACTCTCCTAACCCCGCGTGACATCCTGTCGCGGCTGAACATGCACAGCACCGATCCCGCAAAATGGATGCGCCGGACCTTCGTGAAGCATGGCGTGCCCTATATCCACGCGTGCGGAAAGACGCGCGCGACAGAGTCACAATATCAGCTGCTGCTGGAGAAGATCACATGCTCTCCTTCCGTACCCGTGGGAAGAACCGGGTTTACCATATTCGAGGAACAATCGCGCTCGGCAACAAACGGATCATCGTCAAGGAGTTCAGTTCAGGAACGAGTGACCGCGATGCTGCGGCGCACCTGATGGCGGAACATGAGACGAAGCTGCGGCACCGGCTGATGTTCGGTCCGGCCGCAATCGTGGCGCAAGGCAAAATAGCCGACGCTTTTGAAAGCTACCTGACGAAAGCAAAGCCCCCCTGCCCGTCGGACATCCTGCGCATCGGCAAGCTCAATGGCCTGATCGGAGACTTCAGCCTGCGCGAACCCAAGCAGGCCTGGGAGCATTTTCGCCGCGCCTATCTGACCGGCCATGACCCGGCGGGCCAGGATCGCTATCGCGCCGTGTTCCAGGCCGCGATCAACGTCCATCACGACCTGCACGACCTTCCGCCCCTGCGCATCAAGGCGATCCCGTTCGACAATGAACGGGTGCGCTTTCTCAGCAAGGAAGACCGCGACCGGCTGATCGAGGCCTACTCACCGCACATACAGCCGATCATCACCCTGCTCGCCTTCCATGGCCCACGCATCCAGACGGCATTGCAGCTCCCGTGGGGTGTCGAGGGCGTCGATATGAAGGAGCGTTCGATCCGACTCAATCACACCAAGAATGCGATCATCCGATCCGTGCCGATGCATCCACGTGTCATGGACGTGCTGCGCCCGATCTGGGAAAAGCGGGGCCAGCCGACGACGGGGCATGTCTTCCTCAATCGGTTCGGCAAACCCTATCAGGACACGCGCAAGGCGAAGATCCCCGGCGGCAATCCGATCAAGAACCAGCACGCCACCGCGTGCAAGCGCGCAGGGGTAGAGGATTTCACCGTCCATGACTGGCGCCACCACTGGGCATCGCACTGCGTCATGGCGGGGATCGACCTCATCACCATCATGAACATGGGCGGCTGGAAGTCGCTGCGCATGGTCCAGCGCTATTCCAGTGTCAGCGTCGATCATATGCGTGAATCCATTAACCAGCTAAACTGAAGCAGATCGGCCCATGCCCGAGAGAGACGTGGCGCAGGGAAACCAACTCCACATTCTTTCGTCACCAAAACCTGCGTATGACAGGCGGGTTCGCTCGGCGCATTCGTCCGCTATGTCGACACCCGTCAGCAGATCGGTGCGCTTACGGCCAGGACCGAGACCGACGGCATGATGGCCGGTGCGATCGCGCAGGCAGCGCGGGCGGGCTTCCACATTGCCGCCTCGCTCAGCCCTGACGCCAGCAAGGTGGATACTGATCGCAGCCTGTTGAGCGGCAGCAAGCTCAGCAGCCATTACCGCCTGCATAGCTGGACGGCAGACATATCGCTGGGTCATCCCTTCAGTCTAGCCGACGGCAGGGGCCTCGAACCCGAGGTCGGCTTCACCCATATCTCCTCGCGCCGCGGGAGCGCGAGCGAGACGGGCGATGTGGTCTGGGCATTGGATGTCGAGGGACGGCGGACTAAGGCCAGCTTCCTGCGGGGATCGCTCGAACTGCACGGCGTGGCCAAGGCTAGCATCAGCCCGTGGCTCTCTACTGATGTCCTGCATCAACTGACCGGCACACGCGGCTCTGCGACCGCTGCCTATGCCGGCGTCACCGATACCCTGACTGTAGCTGGCGTAAGCCGAAGCAGGACGCTCACCACGGTTAGAGCAGGTGTGAACCTGCAGGTTTCGTCAGCTGCAGCCGTCTTTTTTTCAGCGGCATCAGCGAATTTGGCGCCGAAAGCACCGGTCAAAGAGCCTCTTCTGGCTTGAGTATCCGTTTCTAAACTCCAAATACCATACAGCTATTAAATAGCTAATAGCTGTATGGTATCGCCTTGTAAGACAGGCCGAATCCATAATTTCCTGCGAACTTCTTAGACGCGCGACATCATTACAATGTCGAACCAATTCGTGCCAACACTGATGCTACGATATCTTTTTGCTGTGAACCACGAAACCGATTTTCTATAAAATTATTTAAAATAGATATGTTGTACCGTGGTCAGAAATGAACGCTTTGCCCTCTGGCCATCACGCCACAATGCTACTATTGGGATGTGCCAACATCGTTAAGGGAACAAAATATGTCAAAGAGTGCCATCGTTACCGGAATCAGCGGCCAAGATGGCGCATATTTGGCGGAGAATCTGCTCGACCGCGGGTATACGGTCTATGGCACATATCGCCGGACCAGTTCAGTCAATTTCTGGCGGATTGACGAACTTGGGATTTCCAATCATCCCCAGCTTAAGCTGGTCGAATATGATCTCACCGACATGGGGTCGGCCATCAGGCTCATCGAAACGTCTGAAGCGACCGAAGTCTATAACCTTGCTGCGCAGAGCTTCGTCGGGGTCTCATTCGATCAGCCTATCACCACCGGCCAGATCACAGGTTTGGGAGCCGCCTATCTGCTCGAGGCGATCCGTACCGTCAACAAGGACATACGCTTTTACCAAGCCTCCACATCCGAGATGTTCGGCAAGGTCCAAGCCATCCCGCAACGAGAGGATACCCCTTTCTACCCACGCAGCCCATATGGTGTCGCAAAGCTCTATGCCCATTGGCTGACAGTCAACTATCGGGAAAGCTTCGGTATCTTTGGCACCAGTGGCATCCTGTTCAATCACGAGTCTCCACTGCGCGGCCGTGAGTTCGTGACACGCAAGATCACCGACACAGTTGCAAAGATCGCCCAGGGTAAGG
This sequence comes from Sphingobium sp. PNB, assembly GCF_019873065.1. Taxonomy (NCBI): domain Bacteria; kingdom Pseudomonadati; phylum Pseudomonadota; class Alphaproteobacteria; order Sphingomonadales; family Sphingobiaceae; genus Sphingobium; species Sphingobium sp. PNB. The sequence continues at coordinate 2,155 of NZ_JAINEZ010000064.1, read as the reverse complement.
CAGAGGTCCTGGAGCTTGGCAATCTCGATGCCAAACGCGACTGGGGTTATGCAAAGGATTATGTTGAAGGTATGCGGCTAATGCTGCAGCATGACGTGCCGGATACGTATGTACTTGCCACAAATCGGACAGAAACGGTCCGCCATTTCGTTGAGCTGGCATTCGCCCAAGCAGGCATTTCGCTCGAATGGTCGGGCAAAGAAGAGAACGAAATCGGTGTGGATCCGCAAAGCGGAAAGACCCGCGTTCGCATAAACCCTGCCTTCTATCGGCCTGCAGAAGTCGATCTACTGATCGGCGACCCAGGCAAGGCGGAGCGCAACCTGGGCTGGAAACCGAAGGTACAGCTTGAAGAGCTCGCCCGTCTGATGGTGGAAGCCGATATGCGACGTAACGCTACGGGCTGGTCGTTCTGATGCGGGTGGCGCTGACCGGGGCGACTGGGTTTACCGGTCGTTTCGTCACCTCTGCCTTGGAAAAGGCAGGATTGACGCCGGTCGCGTTACAGGTCGATCTGCGCAACAAGGATGCTGTTGATAAAGTTGTCGACGCGACAGACTTTGCCAGGGTTATCCATCTTGCAGGCCACGCCTTTGTGGAAGCGGCTGATTGGCAGTCTTTCTATTCGATCAACCAGCTTGGAACGCTGAACCTGCTTGATGCCGTGGCGCGGAAAAGGCCCGGTGCGCGGTGCATTATCGCATCGAGCGCGCAGGTCTATGGCCCACATGCCGAAGGCCTGATCTTAGAAGACGCTCCGACAAATCCGACAAATCATTACGCTCTGAGCAAATGGGCGATGGAACGTGGCGCTGAACTTTGGCGCGACAGGCTTGAAATCGTTGCGACCCGACCCTTTAATTATACGGGGGTAGGGCAAGATACTAAGTATCTAATCCCCAAAATCGTCGATCATTTCCGACGTCGAGCTGACGTGATAGAACTGGGCAATACTTGGGTGCGCCGTGATTTTGGCGATGTGCGGACGGTTGCGGACGCCTATACTGGCCTTGTGCAGGCGGCTGTCGTCCCATCGGTCGTCAATATCTCAACCGGATCAGTATCTTCGATCGGCGATATATTGGAGCGGCTCACAGTGCTGAGTGGCCATCATATCGATGTGCAGGTCAATCCCGCTTTCGTACGAAAAGGTGATGTAGAGGTCCTTGGCGGAAGCGTCGCAACACTTCGTCAAATTCTGCCCGATTGGCAACCGATGTCGTTAGATGATACATTAGAATGGATGTATAGCGTCGATGATAGTCAGCGAAGACAACCATAATTGTTCGGTGGCATTATCCGGCAATGTATTTAGCAAAGTTAGATGTCTGGTTACGTAAATGATATCTTTTGAAAATGTCTCGAAAAGCTACCATATCCGGAAGTTCCGGAAGGATGTTCTGAGCGGCCTGAACTTCGAAATTCCAACCGGTTCCAGTGTTGGAATATGTGGAGCGAACGGGGCCGGGAAATCAACGCTCATGCGTCTGATTTCGGGTGTAGAGGCGCCGACCTCTGGAAAGATCACGCGAACCGTAACCTGCTCCTGGCCCATAGGATATTCCAGTTGCTTTCAATCAAGTCTGACCGGGGCAGACAACGCACGTTTCATCGCGAGAATTTATAACAGGGATATACGGCAGTTACTGGATTATGTCGAAGATTTTGCTCAGTTGGGTCCGTATTTTTATCAACCGATTTACAGTTACTCAGCAGGTATGCTGGCGCGATTGGCGTTTGGAGTATCCCTAGCGATCGAATTTGATTGCTATCTCGTCGATGAGGTCACAGCCGCTGGCGATGATCGTTTTCGCCAACGATGTGAGGAAGCCCTTCATTATCGCCGCGCTAACGGAACGTTGCTGATGATCAGTCACGACCCCAATACGCTGCGCTCATATTGCGAACGTGGCGCCGTTCTGAACAATGGCCAGTTGCTCTTTTTCGATACGATCGATGAGGCCATCGATGTGCACATGCATAATCAGGCGGCGCACTGATGCGATCTTGCCATCTGCAGGGCGCCGGCGCTCGGCCCGGAGGAAGTGTTACTTTTTGGGCAGGATAGGAGTAACCGACCGATTGGCACCGCCTGTCTGATGGCGCAGTGATTTCGTAGAGACGGTCATAGCGACGTCGTTAGCGACGTATCTTG
>NZ_JAINEZ010000063.1:0-32197 GCF_019873065.1 Sphingobium sp. PNB | reverse complement strand
TTTTGCCATCCGGGGTGGGGCTCGCCCCACCCCGGATGAAATGCTACGCATCACCTCGGGTGTCGCGCTTCAAATGGAAACCGCCGCCGAAAGCTGGCCTTGGCCCATCCGGCACCCTATCATCCTCCCAATCCCACCCACTTGATCCAGAGTCCTGCATGTCATCCAACAGCAAGGCGAGTCCCGCCGACATCATGCCGCTCGCCAAAGTCATGGCACGGCTGCGCGATCCCGACACCGGTTGCCCCTGGGATGTCGAACAGGACTTCGCCAGCATCGCGCCCTATACGATCGAGGAAGCCTATGAAGTCGCCGACGCCATAGAGCGCGACGATATGGCGGCCCTGCGGGACGAACTTGGCGATCTGCTGCTGCAGGTCGCCTTCCATAGCCGCATGGCGGAGCAGGCCGGCCATTTCACATTGCAGGAGGTCATCGACGGCATCACGGAAAAGATGATCCGCCGTCATCCCCACGTCTTTGGCGAAGGAACCGGGCGCACGGATGGCCATGCCCAATGGGAAGCCATCAAGGCCGCCGAGCGCGCCGAGAAGGAACCCGATCCAAGCGCGCTGGCAGGTGTCGCCATTGCGCTGCCTGCCCTGCTCCGCGCCGAAAAGCTTCAGAAACGCGCAGCCCGCACGGGGTTCGACTGGCCCGACATCGGCGGCGTCATCGACAAGATCGAAGAAGAATTGGACGAGGTGCAGGCGGCGACTACCCAGGCCGAACGGGAGGAGGAAGTGGGCGACCTTCTCTTTGCCGTGGTCAACCTCGCCCGTCATCTGAAAGTCGATCCGGAAGTCGCCCTGCGCGCCGCCAATCGCAAGTTCGACAAGCGTTTCCGCATCATGGAGGGACTGGCCGGCGAGGATTTCCCCACGCTCCCGCTCGATGAGAAGGAAGGCCTGTGGCAACAGGCGAAGCGGCAGTTGCGACAGGCTTGATAGGCGAGATGGTCCTGGATAGGCCGGAACCCGGTTCCAGCATTTCGTCCAGTAAGGTTAATTTCCCCGGCGCTTGAGGAACCGCGCCAACGCGGAATCGGACAGCCGGACATCCACCAGCATATCCTCGCCCTCCGCCCTGCTGCCGATCACCTCGCCATGTTCGTGCAGCCACGCCATCCCCGCACCGTCCGCCAGCGGCACATGCAAGTGATGGACCTGCGCCCCGGCGGTCAACCGGGTGCTGATCGCGCGTTGAAGGTCATCGACACCCTCGCCGGTCAGGGCGGACAGGATCACCACATCGTTCCGCCGCGCCGCCGTCTCCCGCGCCAGCGTCGCCGCATCCTCGTCCAGCAGGTCCAGCTTGTTCCACGCTTCGATGATAGGCGGCGGTTCATCGCCCTCGCCCGCTTCCAGAGCCCCTTCCCCCGCGACGCCAAGCTCGCCCAGCACGTCCATGACGTCGTCGCGCTGGGCGTCGCTGTCGGGATGCGCTATGTCGCGGACGTGGACGATCAGATCGGCCGACAGCACTTCCTCCAACGTCGCGCGGAACGCCGCGATCAACTGCGTCGGCAGGTCCGAAACGAACCCGACGGTGTCGGAAAGAATGGCCTTGTCCAGCCCCGGCAAAGCGATCTGCCGCATCGTGGGATCGAGCGTCGCGAACAGCAAATCCTCCGCCATGACGTCAGCCCCGGTCAGCCGGTTGAACAGCGTGGACTTGCCCGCATTGGTATAGCCCACCAGCGCGATCACCGGCCAGGGGGCCCGCTGCCGCCGCGCCCGGTGCAGGCCGCGCGTCTTCGTCACCTGATCCAGCTCCCGCCTGATCTTCGCCATCCGGTCGCGGATCATCCGCCGGTCAGCCTCGATCTGCGTTTCGCCCGGACCGCCCAGGAAACCGAAGCCGCCGCGCTGCCGCTCAAGGTGGGTCCAGCTTCGCACCAGCCGCCCGGCCTGGTAATCCAGATGCGCCAGTTCGACCTGCAGGCGCCCCTCATTGGTCGCGGCGCGCTCACCGAATATCTCCAGGATCAGGCCGGTCCGGTCGATGACCTTGGTTTCGGTCGCCTTTTCCAGATTGCTCTGCTGCACGGGGCTGAGCGCATTGTCGACGATGACCAGTTCCGCCTCTTCGGCCCGCGCCAGCGTCGCGATCTGGTCCACCTGACCGCTGCCGAACAGGGTTGCGGGCTTGCGGTCGCGCACGCGGAAGGCCTGCGCCGCGCACACGTCGATGCCGATGGCAAGGGCAAGGCCCCTCGCCTCCTCCAGCCGCGCATCGCTGTCGCGACGTTCCGGACCATGGACATCGGCGCGCACGACAATGGCGCGCGCGCCGCGCGACACCTCGTCATCGGAATCTCGGTTGAAGACAGCCATGGTGGCTTAACGCTTCCGGCCCCCGCCGGCTTCATCGGAAACCGGGCGGGGACAAGAAAAAGCGTTCAATCCTCGCCCTCACCCTCGCCGGTGAGGTCCAGCGCGTGCAGCGGCTGCACGGTGGAAATCGCATGCTTGTAGACGAGCTGGACCATGCCGTCCCGCTCCAGCAGCATGCAGAAGAGGTCGAAGGCGGCGATTTCGCCCTGCAACATGACGCCGTTCACCAGGAACATCGTCACCGGGCTGCCGGACTTGCGCACCGCGCTCAGGAAGATTTCCTGGAGCAGCTTCGACTTGCCATTGCCGTCGCTGGCCTTCCGCAATTCGGTCAGATCCATGGATTGCGCGGGCATGACGGTCGAAATCGCATGCTTGTACACCAGCTGCGACTGCCCGTCCCGCCGCAGCAGCACGGAAAAATTGTCGAACCAGGTGATGATGCCCTGCAGCTTCACACCCTTGACCAGGAACATGGTCACGGGCGTCTTGCTCTTGCGCAGGCTGTTCAGGAAGATGTCTTGAAGGTTGTTCACTTTGTCGGCCATGGTCTTCACCAGTCCTTTATTGGCGGGACGTTACCCGCTCTCGCACCCTTAAGCAGAGTGTCTTGCCCGCCCCCGCCTGTCGGAAGCGAGGCAAGCCTACCGCAATTGCGAAGGGCCGTCCATGCCCTGTTTGGCTGAAGATCGTTCAGTTTACCTCAACCATCCTTGCCATCCGTAATTCCCAGCAGCTTCAACTTCCGGTGCAGGGCCGAACGTTCCATGCCGATGAAGGTGGCGGTACGGGAAATATTGCCCGAAAAGCGGCGGATCTGGATGCGCAGATATTCCCGCTCAAAGCTTTCCCGCGCCTCGCGGAGCGGCGCGCCCATGATCGCTGACTGCCCCATCCCCTCCGAACCGCCGTTGCTCGTCAGTTCGGCCGGCAGCATGTCCAGTTCGATCCGCCCGATCCGCTCGCCCGGCGCCAGGATCATCGTCCGCTCGATGACGTTGCGAAGCTGACGGACATTGCCCGGCCATTCATTGGCCTGCAAGGCGGCCATGGCGTCGCTGGCGATCTCCGGCGGCGGCACCCGGCGCTCCGCCGCGAAACGGGCGAGATAATGCTCGACCAGCGGTGGAATGTCATCCCGGCGCTCGGCCAGCGGCGGGATGATGAGGGGCACGACGTTGAGCCGATAGAAGAGGTCCTCGCGGAAACGCCGCTCCTCGATCTCCGTCGCCAGGTTGAGCGCGGTCGAGGAAATGACGCGGACATCCACCTTTACCTGCCGCTGCCCGCCGACGCGAGTGAAGCTCTGGTCCGTCAGCACGCGCAGGATCTTCGCCTGCGTCGTAAGCGGCATATCCGCGATTTCGTCGAGATAGAGCGTGCCGCCATGCGCCTGCTCCAGATAGCCCGGACGCACCAGCCCGCTCGGGTCCTCGACGCCGAACAGCTCTTCCTCGACACGATCCGGGTCCATCCGCGCGGCGGCGACGATGATGAAGGGCGCGTCCGCCCGCCCGCTCCAGCTATGCAGCATGCGCGCGGCGACTTCCTTGCCGACGCCCGCCGGCCCGGAAATCAGCACCCGGCTGCCCGTCCCCGCCACCTTCTTGATCGTGGCGCGAACGGCATTGATCGCCGCCGAAGTGCCGGTCAGTTCGTCATCCTGCCCGAAACGGGCGCGCAGCACCTGATTTTCGCGCCGCAGCCGCTCCGTCTCCGTCGCGCGGGACACCAGATGCAGCAGCCGGTCCGCCTCGAACGGCTTTTCGATGAAGTCCGCCGCTCCCTTCCGGATGGCGGCGACGGCGGTATCGATATTGCCATGGCCGGAGATCATGAGCACCGGAATGGTCGCATCCCGCCGCTTGATCTCGTCCAGCAGTTCCAGCCCGTCCAGCTTCGATCCCTGCAACCACACGTCCAGCAACACCAGCGAAGGCCGCCGGGCGTCCAGCGCCTCGATCGCGCTGTCGCTATTGGCGGCGGTGCGGGTGGTGAAGCCCTCATCCTCCAGGACGCCCGCGACCAGATCGCGAATGTCCTCCTCATCGTCGACTATCAGAATATCAAGCGCCATTGGCTGTCACTTTTCCAGTCGTTTTCCCATGGGGCAAGGCGATGACCTGCCCCTCTTCCAATTTCTCGAGCGCCGCCACCGGGAAGCGCAACGTCACGCGCGCGCCCCCGCCATCGGCGTCGTCGAAGCGGATTTCGCCCATATGCTCCTCGACAATCTTCTTCACGATGGCGAGGCCCAGGCCCGTGCCCTTGGTCCGGGTGGTCATATAAGGCTCCAATATGCGTTCGCGTTCCGGCGGCAGGCCGATGCCATTGTCCTGCACCGCGATCAGCAGGTTGCCGCCGTCATGCTCCACCGTCATGGACACCTGCCCGCGCCAATGGTCGCCATCCGCGGCGGGCTTGGGCTCGATCGCCTCGACGGCGTTCTTGACGATGTTGGTGAGCGCCTGGCCCAATTGCCGGCGGTCGCAGACCATTTCCGCATCGCCATCCATCGAATGATATTCGAACCGAATATCGGGATGGGCGACTTCGTGCAGGAACAGCGCGTGGCGGGCAATGTCGTCTATCCGCTCGCGCCGGAACACCGGCTTGGGCATGCGCGCGAAGGAGGAGAATTCGTCGACGATCCGCCGCAGGTCGCCCACCTGCCGCACGATGGTGCCCGTCAGGCGCGTAAAGGTGGCCTTGTCGCTCGTCACCTCCTCGGCGTAGCGACGTTGCAGCCGTTCGGCGGCAAGCTGGATCGGGGTCAGCGGGTTCTTGATCTCATGCGCGATCCGCCGCGCCACGTCGGACCATGCCGCCCGCCGCTGGTCGGAAAGCTGCTGCGTGATGTCGTCGAAGGTCAGGATGTGGCGCGACGCATCCTCCGAAACCTTGACCGCCAGCGTCCGCACGTCGCCATGGGCGCGGATCTGGACGATGCCCGCATCCTCCTCCGAAGCGATCAGCGCCGCCAGCTCGGGCGACACTTCGGTCAGCGGACAGCCCACCGGATCGTCCCCCTCCCGCACCAATATGGCGGCCGCCGAACTGTTGAGCAGCAGGATGATGCCGTCGCGGTCCACCGACAGCACGCCGGCCGACACGCCCGACAGGATCGCCTCGATGAAGGCGCGGCGTTCATCGAGCTGGCTGTTCGCCGCGACCAGCGCGCCGGTCTGCGCTTCCAGCCTCTGCGTCATCCGGTTGAACGCGGCGGCCAATGTGCCGATCTCATCCCGCGCCTGGGGGCTGGTCACGCGCGCCGACAGGTCGCCCGCCGTGATCCGCCGGGCAGCCATGACCAGTTCGTTCACGGGCCGCACCATCCAGTCGGCGACCTTCAGCGCGATATAGACCGCCACGCCCACCAGCAGCAGCGATCCCACGAACAGCAATATGTTGAAGCGCAACTGCAAGGCGCGGGACTGCGCGGCGAAAATGTCGTAATCCGACAACACCTTCTGCGCCCGCTCGACATTGCTGAACGCCGTCGAACCGGAATCGCGGGTAGCGTAGAGATAGATTTTCGCGTTGGGATAGAGCAGCGTCACCGCCTCGATCTGGTTGGGCTTGGCGGCGACCACCACATCCTCGCCGGCTTCCAGCCGCTTCACCACGTCGGGCGTCAGCATCTCCGACGCCGGCCGGCTTTCCGGATCGACCGTCGCCGCCGTGCGCGCCACGCCGTCCTTGCCGATCTCGATGATCGCGGAACGGTTCAGCTTCCGCGTGACGACCTGATAGATATAACCTTCGGCAAAGCGCGGGCTGGAGACTTTCGACTGGCTCAGATAATCGCGCAGGTCGCTCGCCATGGTGACGGTTTCGTCACGCACGTCGCGCAGGTTCTGCTCATAATAGCCCCGCGCCAGGTCGCTCGCATTTTGCAGCATGCCCCGTGCGCTGTCGGAAAACCAGAACTGCACGCCATATTGGAACAGCAGGGAGGCGAAGATCACCACCAGCAGCATGGGCACGCTGGCGACGATGGAGAATATCGCCACCAGACGGACGTGCAACTGCCCGTCGCTCCCTATGGCGGACTGAGCCGCGCGCCGCTTCGCCACCCGCCGTCCCAGCAGCACCAGCAGCGCAATCGCCGGCACCAGATTGGCGACCAGCAGCAACGCCACGATGGGCGGGGTCAGCAATGTGTAGGATTGCCCCTGCCCCGTCAGCAGGAAATAGGTGATGCCCGCCATGCCCAGGAACAGAACAAGCGTCACCGCCTCCACCACCGCGGCAAGGCGGCGGCGCAGGAAAAGGGGGAAATGCCTTTTCCATGCCCGGCCCCGCGCCGGCAGAGTCACTGCGCCTTCCATAGTGGCTTGGTTACAACATTAATGTGCCCGATCAAACACAGTAATTGATGGGCATGGCGCTTCCGGTCGAAAAGCGCGGTCGGTTCGTCGCCGCCGCCCGGAACGGTCGATCCGAACGCATCGGCTTGACCGATCCTCCCCGCCGAATATTCTAATCGCCGATCCGAAGCTGCAAGGGATCGAGCCCATAGTCGGTCAGCTTCTTGCGCAGCGTGTTGCGGTTGATGCCCAACAGTCCCGCGGCGCGTATCTGGTTTCCGTCGACGCTGGCCAGCGTCTCCTGGAACAGGATCGGCTCCACCACGGCCAGCAGGTCGTCATGCAGGCTGCGGTTCGGCTGGGTCAGGCCGATGCCCAGTTGCCGCTTCGCCCATTCCCGCACCGCCTGGCCCAGCAGGTCGCCGGGGGCGGCATAATCGGCGGGCACGGCTTCCAACGGCAGGCTGTTGCGCAGCATGTCGGCGGTGATCATGTTCTCACGGCTCAGAACCGCCAGCCGCTGCATCAGATTCTGCAGTTCGCGCACATTGCCGGGCCAGTGATAGGCCATCAGCAATTGCGCCGCATCGTCGGACAGCGACTTGCGCGGCAACCCCTCCTGCGCCGCGCGGTCGAGGAAATGCCGGGCGAGCAGGATCACGTCCTCCCGCCGCTCGCGCAACGCCGGAAGCGCGATGGGGACCACGTTCAACCGGTAATAGAGGTCCTGCCGGAAGCGGTTCTCCTCGATCAGCCTGGGCAGATCCTTGTTGGTGGCCGCGATGATGCGGACATTCACCTTGACCGATTTGGAGCCGCCGACGGTCGTGACCTCTCCGGACTGAAGGACGCGCAGCAGCCGCGTCTGCGCTTCCATCGGCATGTCCCCGATCTCGTCCAGGAACAGCGTGCCGCCCTGCGCCTGCTCGAACTTGCCTGCGGTGCGGGCATGGGCGCCGGTGAAGGCCCCTTTTTCATAACCAAACAGTTCCGCCTCGATCAGTTCGCGGGGGATGGCGGCCATGTTGATCGGCACGAACGGCTTGGTCCGCCTCTGTCCCAGGCTATGGATCGCCTCTGCCACCAGTTCCTTGCCGGTCCCGGATTCGCCCAGCACCAATATGCTGAGGTCGTTCGAAAGGACCCGGGCGATGGTCCGATACACCTCCTGCATCGCCGGGGAACGACCCACCAGCGGCAATCCGTCATGCGGCAGGCCGGCATCGGCCGCTTCCTCGTCCGCCCCCTTCCCCGATCCCAGCGCATCCGACACGGCCCGCGTCAGCTCATTGAGATCGAAGGGCTTGGGCAGATATTCGAACGCGCCTTTTTCGGTGGCGCGGATCGCCGTATTCAATGTGTTCTGCGCCGACAGGATGATGATGCTGAGCGCCGGGCGCCGTTCCAGAATCTCCGCGACCCCATCCAGCCCGTCGCCGTCCGGCAGCATGACGTCGGTGATCAGGACGTCCGGCGAAAAGCTTTCCAGCAGGGCGCTCCGCTCCCGGATCGATGCGGCCGTCTTGACCCTGTATCCCTGCCGCCGCAGCGCTTCCCCCACGACCACGCAGATCGCCGGATCGTCGTCCACCACCAAAATCGAGCCCGTCACCGCCATCATCTCGCCGCCATCACCCCGTTCCCATCGGCAGCAGGATGCGGAAGGTCGATTCCCCTGCCTCATGATCGCGCGAATATTGCACGAACCCGTTCATGTCGCGCACCAGCTTGTCCACCAGCGCCAGCCCCAGCCCCGTCCCGTCCCGCCTGCCGGTGATGAAGGGATTGAACAGGTGATCCAATATATGCTCCGGCACGCCCGGCCCGTTGTCGACCACCAGGATTTCGATGGGCAGCACCGCGCTGCCCTTCCCCTTGCCGACCACTACGGAAACGCCATGGCGAAACGCCGTCTCCACCCTTATCCGGGGCTTCCTGCTGTGCTCCAGCGCCTCGGCGGCGTTTTTGAGCAGGTTGATCATCACCTGCACCAGCGCATCCTCGTTGATATTGGCGAATGGCAGGGATGGATCATAACTTTTTACGATCCTTATATCCTTTGCGAAACCGGCGGCGGCGATATTCGCCGCGCGGTCGATCAGCGGATAGATGTTGCCGCTGCGGCACTCCAGGGTCCGGTCCGTCGTGAAGTCCTGCATCCGGTCGATCAGCGCGGCGATCCTGTCCACCTCATTGCAGATGAGTTGCGTCAGCGCGGCGTCCCGTCCGTCATTGCCCGATTCCAGCAACTGGGCCGCGCCCCTGATGCCCGACAGCGGATTCTTGATCTCATGCGCCAGGATCGCCGCCGCGCCGATGGCCGATCGCGCGCCGCCCGCCGTACCGCGATGGCCGATCTTGCGCGCCTGGCTCTGGGTGTGGATCGATACCACGCGCCAGCCTTCATGATCGACGATGGGCGCGATCATCAGGTCGACCTCCATTTCCGCCGTGCGCCCCGCATGCACGCGGATGTCATAGGCGGCGATCGGCTTGTTGCTGTGCCAGATGTCGAAGCGCGCGCCCATTTCCGCCATGCGGATGGTCCGTGCTATGTCGCTGCCGACAATGGCCGATCGCGCCATGTTGAGCAGCGTTTCGGCGCGGACATTGGCATCGGCGATGCTGTTGTCCGGCCGCACCACCAGGGTCGCGACCGGCAACGCCGTCATCAGTTCGGAAAGCGAAGGCCCATCCTGTTGCGGTCGAAGCGACGGGATGGTCGTCATGGCCGCCGTCATGCCGCCTTGCGCGTCTCGACCGGCCCCTCGTCGGCGATCAGCGGTTCGTAGAAGCGCGCCAGCATGTCCAGCACCACATCGCCGTCCGGCTCCTGGTTCACCGCATTGCGGAACTCGGCCGAACCCGGCAGCCCCTTGGTGTACCAGCCGATATGCTTGCGGGCCATGTTGACGCCGGTATGATTGTCATAATGCTCCAGCATCGCGCGATAATGTTCGGTAATCACGCGATATTGTTCCTCCAGCGCAGGATCGGCCAGCCGTTCCCCGGTGCGGAACCAGTGCATCACCTGCCCGATCAGCCAAGGCCGCCCATAGGCGCCCCGCCCGATCATCACGCCGTCGGCGCCGCTCTGTTCCAGCGCCGTCTCGGCATCGTCGATGGAGCAGATGTCGCCGTTGACGATGACAGGCAGCGACACCGCATCCTTCACGCTGCGCACGAAGGCCCAGTCGGCCGACCCCTTGTACATCTGGCAGCGCGTGCGGCCATGAACGGTGATCAGCTTCGCGCCCAGATCCTCCGCGATCCGGGCCAGTTCGGGCGCGTTCAGGCTGGCATGATCCCAACCCATGCGCATCTTGACCGTGACCGGCACATCGACGGCCTTCACCGTCGCCTCGATCAGCGAAGCGGCCAGCGGCAGGTCGCGCATCAACGCGCTGCCCGCATCGCCATTCACGACCTTTTTAACCGGGCAGCCCATGTTGATGTCGATGATCGCCGCGCCGCGATCCGCGTTCAGCTTGGCCGCCTCCGCCATTTCCGTGGGCGAACAGCCGGCCAACTGCATCGATACGGGCTCCTCCAGCGGATGCCAGGCCGCCTTCTGCAGCGACTGGCGCGTCTCGCGAATCATCGCCGCCGTGGCGATCATCTCGGTCACGTTGAGGCCGGAGCCATAGCGGCGGACCAGTGTCCGGAACGGCATGTCCGTCACGCCCGTCATCGGCGCCAGCACGACCGGCATGTCAATCGTCACCGGACCTATGGAAATCGGGGAAAGCCTCTGCATCATTCCAACACTGCCTAAAAAACAGGCAGCCCTTAGCGGAAATCCGCATCATCGGCAAGCGAGGCGGGGCTGGCGGTTGGCCCGGCACTGCGATACAGGCGCGGCCATGACAGACAGAACCGTCGCTTTGCTGGTCGCAGCAGGTCAGGGCAGCCGCGCGGGCGGCGACATTCCCAAGCAATTCCGGCGCATCGGCGGCAAGCCGGTCCTCGCCCACGCCGTCGACGCGCTGGCCGGGCATACCGCCATCGGTTCTGTTGTCCTGGTCGTCGGCGCGGGGCAGGAGGAGGATGCACGCGCCGCACTGGAAAGCCGCACCGTGTCGGCCATCGTTCAGGGCGCCGACAGCCGCCGCGGGTCCGTCCGCGCCGGTCTTGAGCATATAGCGTCCGCCGGTGGCGCGGCGCGCATATTGGTGCACGACGCTGCCCGTCCCTTTCTCCCCGCGACGGTGATCGACCGGCTGCTCGCCGCGCTGGAGGGAGCGCCCGGCGCCATTCCTGCCTTACCGGTTGCAGACACATTGGTCAGAAGCGAACATGATAAAGCGGGGGACGTCGTCGACCGCGATGGCCTGTTCCGGGTCCAGACGCCGCAGGCCTTCCGCTTCGATGCCCTGCTGGCCGCGCACAGAAGCTGGGACGGCAATCGGGAAGCAACCGACGATGCCCAGATATTGCGGCATTCGGGCCATGACGTCACACTGGTCGCTGGCGATGAAAGGCTGGAAAAATTGACCTATGCCGAAGATTTCCTCCGCGCCGAAGCCCGGCTGGGCGCTGCCCGCAGCGTCCGGACCGGCATGGGTTATGACGTCCACCGGCTGGCCCCCGATGAGGAGCTCTGGCTCTGCGGGGTCCGCATTCCGCACGACCGGGGCCTCGCTGGGCACAGCGACGCGGACGTGGCGATCCACGCGCTGGTGGATGCGCTGCTGGGCGCACTGGCGGAGGGCGACATCGGCAGCCATTTCCCGCCCTCCGACCCGCAATGGCGGGGAGTCGCCTCCTCCCGTTTCCTGGAATATGCGGCGGAACGCGTCGCAAAACGGGACGGCTTTATCGAGCATGTCGACCTGACGCTGATCTGCGAGGCGCCGAAAATCGGCCCGCACAGGGACGCCATGCGCGCCCGGATCGCGGAAATCCTGCACCTTCCTCCCAACCGGGTCAGCATAAAGGCGACCACGACCGAACGGCTGGGCTTCGCCGGTCGGCGGGAGGGTATTGCCGCACAGGCTGTTGCCACGCTCTCCCTCCCCGCGCTAATCTGATCGCCATGCCCGATAGCATCCTTCCCGCGTCGCTTGTCGAACTGGCCGAGCGCGTCGTCGCCGCCAACCGTCGCGCCGGTCGCACCATCGCCGTGGCGGAAAGCTGCACCGGCGGCCTTGTCTCCGCCGCACTGACCGAAATCGCCGGATCGTCCGAGGTGTTCGAAGCCGGTTTCGTCACCTATTCCAATGACATGAAGAGCGAGCTTCTCAAAGTATCGCAGGATGTCATCGAAACCTTCGGCGCGGTTTCCATCGCCACCGCCTGGGCCATGGCGCAGGGCGCGCTGAACAAGAGCCACGCCAATGTCGCCGTCGCCATCACCGGCATAGCCGGCCCCGGCGGCGGATCGGAGCAGAAACCGGTCGGCACCGTCGTCTTCGCCCGCGCCGAACGCGGCGCCAGCCCCGACAAGATCGTGGCCGACATGCATTATTTCGGGGATACGGGTCGGGGCGGCGTCCGCCTTCAGGCGGCGCTGTGCGCGCTCGAACTGCTGCTGCCCGACTCGCCCGCGCCATAAAGCTCCGCCGCGCGGGTTTCGAACGCGCCGATCATCTTGCGCAGCGCCTTGTCGAACACCTGGCCGGCCAGCATCTCGAACAGCTTGCTCTTGAATTCGAACTCGACCTCGAAATCCACCAGAACGCCGCCCTTGCCGTCGTCGCGAAAGCTCCATTCATTGTGGAGATGCTTCAAGGGCCCATCCAGATAATCGACCCGCACATGGTCCGGCCGATGCTTGTGCACGCGGGACGTGAAGCTCTCCTTGATCCCCTTGAACCCGACGATCATGTCCGCGACCATTTCCGAATCGCTGTCGGACCGCACCCGGATCGCGCTGACCCAGGGCAGGAATTCGGGATAGGCCTCCACATTCGCCACCAGGTCGAACATCTGTTCGGGCGTATAGGGAAGCGGCCTCGTTTCGTTATGCTTGGGCATCGGCTTATTGGCCGGCCTTCGCCAGTTGCGCCTCGCGGGCCGCGCGCATTTCAGCGAAATCCTTGCCCGCATGATAGCTCGAGCGGGTCAGCGGGCTCGACGCCACCTGCAGGAAGCCCTTGGCCCGCGCAATCGCCGCATAGGCGTTGAATGCCGCCGGAGTGACGAACTCCATCACCTTGGCGTGCTTGGGCGTCGGCTGGAGATATTGCCCCATGGTCAGGAAATCGATGTCGGCGGAGCGCATGTCGTCCATCACCTGATGGACCTCCAACCGCTCCTCCCCCAGACCCAGCATGATGCCCGACTTGGTGAAGATCGACGGATCTAGCTTCTTCACCGTCTCCAGCAGCCGCAGCGACGCGTAATAGCGCGCGCCCGGGCGAATGGTCGGATAGAGGCGCGGCACCGTCTCCAGATTATGGTTATAGACGTCCGGCCGCGCCGCGACGATCATCTCTACCGCCCGTTCATGCTTGTTGCGGAAGTCCGGCGTCAGGATTTCGATGGTCGTGTCCGGGGTCGTGCGGCGCAGCGCCTCGATCACCTTCACGAACTGCGACGCGCCGCCATCGGGCAGGTCGTCGCGGTCGACGGAGGTGATGACGATATGCTCCAGCCCCATTTCCGCGCAGGCATCGGCCAAATTCTGCGGCTCGTTGGGATCGACCTTGCGCGGCATGCCGGTCTTGACGTTGCAGAAGGCGCAGGCCCGCGTACAGACATCGCCCAGGATCATCACCGTCGCATGCTTCTTGGTCCAGCACTCCCCGATATTCGGGCAGGCCGCCTCCTCGCACACCGTCGCCAGCCCCTTGGTCCGCATCAGCTTGCGCGTCTCGTGATAGCCGGGGCTGGTCGGCGCCTTCACGCGAATCCAGTCGGGCTTGCGGGCGCGCTCGGGACGAGTGGCGGGCGCGGGGATCGGGACGATGTCGGTCATGCGCCCCAGATAGCGATGCGAGAGCGCTCTTGCCAGCCCCATCATTGTTCGGCACAGACCGGCGCATGACCGATTTCGCTGATATGCTCGCCGGCTATCGCCGCTTCCGCAACACCGGTTGGACCGAGCAGCGGGAACGATGGGATGAACTGAGCGAGGGGCAGAGCCCCCGCGTCATGGTCATCGCCTGTTCCGACAGCCGAGTCGATCCCGCACAGATATTCGACACCAGCCCCGGCGAGATCTTCGTGGTCCGCAATGTCGCGGCGCTGGTGCCCCCCTTCGAAACCAATCCCGGCCGCCACGGCGTCTCCGCGGCGCTGGAATTCGCGGTCCAGGTGCTCAAGGTGGGCGAGATCGTCGTCATGGGCCATGGCAAATGCGGCGGCTGCAAGGCGGCGCTCAGCCATTCGCTGAAAGACGCGCCTCCCGGCGAGGGCGGCTTCATCCACAATTGGATCGAACTGCTGGACGAAGCGCGGGAAAAGGTGGTCGAACGCTTTGGCGCGGATGACGGCCGCGACGCCGAACGCGCCATGGAGCAGGAAGGCGTCAAGGTCAGCCTGGCCAATCTGCGCACCTTCCCCTGCGTCCGCACGAAGGAACGGAGCGGCGAGATCAGGCTGATCGGCGCCTTCTTCGCCATTGCCGACGGCCAGCTCCACCTGCTGGACGAGGCGAGCGGCCAGTTCAGCCCGGCGGCACTGGAAGCCTGATGACCGCGCCGGTCCCCAGCGGCAATATCGCCCTGCTGATCGATGCCGACAATGTCTCCGCCGACCATTTCGACCCGGTGCTGACGGTCCTGGCGGAACTGGGCACCGTCAATATCCGGCGCGCCTATGGCAATTGGAGCAAGCCCGCGCTCAAGGGATGGGCGCGGCAGGCCGTGACGCAGGCCATCGAAACGCAGCAGCAGTTCGACCTCACCCGGGGCAAGAACGCCACCGACATGAAGATGACGATCGACGCCATGGATTTGATGGCGTCGGGCCGGGTCACCGGCTTCGGCCTGATGTCGAGCGACAGCGATTTCACGCCGCTCGTCACCCGCATCCGGCAGGAAGGCCTGCCGGTCTATGGCTTCGGAACGGACAAGACGCCGCAGGCCTTCCGCAGCGCCTGCACCCGCTTCATCGACGTCGGGGCGCTCGCCAGCGCAAGAACGGCGCCCGTCGAACTGGAGGAGTCGGCGGCGGAACCCGCCTCCCCCGACGCGCCCGAAGTCGCGCCCGATCTCGTCAAGCTGTTGATCGACGCCTATAATGCCGTCAAACGCGACGATCAGGGCTTCGCCCGCCTCAGCGAAGTGGGCCAGCTCGCCGGGAACCGCTCCAGTTTCGACACGCGCAACTATGGGTTCAAGCGGCTGTCCGACCTTGTCCGCTCGATCAATAATTTCAAGGTGGAGAGCCGCGACGGCCAGACCTGGATCAAGCGGGTGCACTGATGACCATCCTCGCCCGCCACCTGACGATCCTCGGCCGGGTGCAGGGCGTGTTCTACCGCAACTGGGCCGTCGAAACGGCCCGGGGTCTCAACCTGACGGGCTGGGTACGCAACCGCATGGACGGCAGCGTGGAGGCGCTGGTGGAAGGACCGCGGGATGCGGTGGAGCGGTTCGTCCTGCTGGCGCGACAAGGCCCGCCCGCCGCGCAGGTCGCGCAGATAGAGGCCGAGGATGTCGCGGTCGGGGGCCATGAATCATTTCAGAAGCGGCCGACCGCCTGACTTCGCCGGGCGGGCGAACGGGCGGAAAGGAAAATCGCATCCTTGAGCAGAGGCGGGCGGCCCCGTCCGCTTTTCCGGCCCGCCTGTCTCAGCGGGCAACCCCATCGGCCGATATTCCCATGAACGACGAAAAGCCCCGCTTGTGCGTTGGAGCGCTTCCCACTAAATCGCCCGCATGACATCGACCAACGACATTCGCCGCTCCTTCCTCGACTATTTCGGGGCCAATGGCCACACCATCGTTCCGTCCGCGCCTCTGGTGCCGCACAACGACCCGACGCTGATGTTCGTCAATGCGGGCATGGTGCCGTTCAAGAATGTCTTCACCGGCCTTGAATCCCGCCCCTACACCAAGGCGACGAGCAGCCAGAAGTCGGTCCGCGCCGGCGGCAAGCATAACGAC
This sequence comes from Sphingobium sp. PNB, assembly GCF_019873065.1. Lineage (NCBI taxonomy): Bacteria > Pseudomonadati > Pseudomonadota > Alphaproteobacteria > Sphingomonadales > Sphingobiaceae > Sphingobium > Sphingobium sp. PNB. The sequence continues at coordinate 16,498 of NZ_JAINEZ010000063.1, read as the reverse complement.
CTCGACAATGTCGGCTATACCGCGCGCCACCATACCTTCTTCGAAATGCTGGGCAATTTCAGCTTCGGTGATTATTTCAAGGAACAGGCGATCACCCATGCCTGGACCCTGCTGACGAAGGAATGGGGCCTGTCGCCCGAAAAGCTGACGGCGACGGTCTATCATACCGACGACGAAGCCTTCGACCTGTGGAAGAAGATCGCCGGCCTGCCGGAGGAGCGGATCATCCGCATCCCCACCAAGGATAATTTCTGGGCCATGGGCGACAGTGGCCCCTGCGGCCCCTGCTCGGAAATCTTCTACGACCATGGCGACCATATCTGGGGCGGTCCTCCCGGAAGCCCGGAGGAAGATGGCGACCGTTTCGTCGAGATCTGGAACCTCGTCTTCATGCAATATGAGCAGGAAGCGAACGAGATCGTCTCCGAACTTCCCAAGCCCAGCATCGACACCGGCATGGGTCTGGAACGCATCGCGGCGGTCCTGCAGGGCGTCCACGACAATTACGACACCGATACCTTCAAGGCGCTGATAGAGGAATCGGGCGCGCTGACGAAAACCGCCACCGATGGCGAATATAAGGCCAGCCACCGCGTCATCGCGGATCACCTCCGCTCCACCAGCTTCCTGATCGCGGACGGCGTGCTGCCCGCCAATGAAGGCCGCGGCTATGTGCTGCGCCGCATCATGCGCCGCGCCATGCGCCACGCCCATATCATCGGCGCCAAGGAGCCGTTGATGCACCGTCTGGTCGGCAGCCTCGTCTCCGAAATGGGCGGCGCCTATCAGGAACTGGTCCGCGCCCAGCCGCTGATCGAGGAAACCCTCCTGCGCGAGGAAACCCGGTTCCGCCAGACGCTGGAAAAGGGACTGAAGCTGCTCGACGAAGCGACCGGCGACCTGTCGGAAGGCGGCACGCTCCCCGGCGAAACCGCGTTCAAGCTCTACGACACCTATGGCTTCCCCTATGACCTGACCGAAGACGCGCTGCGCTCGCGCGGCCTCAGCGTCGACCGCGAAGGCTTCGACAAGGCGATGGCCGAACAGAAGGCCGCCGCCCGCGCCGCGTGGAAGGGCTCAGGCGAAAAGGCCTCGGACGAAATCTGGTTCGACATTGCCGAAAAGGCCGGCAATACCGAGTTCATCGGCTATAGCTCGACCGAGGGCGAGGGCGAGGTGCTGGCGATCGTCAAGGACGGTGTGAACTTCGACAGCGCGAGCGCTGGCGAGACGGTCACGATCATCACCAACCAGACGCCGTTCTACGGCGAAAGCGGCGGCCAGATGGGCGATGCGGGCACGATCAGCGCGCAGTCCGGCCTGGTCGCGGATGTCGAGGACACCGCGAAGCCGCTGGGCCGCCTCCATGCGCACCGGGCGAAGGTCGGCGCGGGCAGCGTCAAGCTGGGCGACACGGTTCACCTCCGCGTCGACGTCAGCCGCCGCGACCGCATCCGCGCCAATCACAGCGCCACCCATTTGCTCCATGCCGCGCTCCGCAACCAGCTCGGCGCCCACGTCACGCAGAAGGGCAGCCTCGTCGCACCGGATCGTCTGCGCTTCGACTTCTCCCATCCCGAGGCGCTGACCCACAGCCAGATCGCCGCCATCGAAGCCGATGTGAACGAACAGATCCGCCACAATGAAGCGGTGACGACGCGCCTGATGACGCCGGACGACGCCATCGCCGCCGGGGCCATGGCCCTGTTCGGTGAGAAATATGGGGACGAGGTCCGCGTCCTCTCCATGGGCAAGGGCGATGCGAACAGCTATTCGGTCGAATTGTGCGGCGGCACCCATGTCCGCGCAACCGGCGACATCGGGATCTTCAAGATCATCTCGGAAAGCGCCGTTTCGTCTGGCGTCCGCCGCATCGAAGCGCTGACCGGCGAAGCCGCGCGCCTCTGGCTCTCCGACCGCGAAGACCGGCTGCGCCAGTCCGCCGCCGCGCTCAAGACGACGCCGGAGGAAGTCCCTGCCCGCATCGCCGCGCTGGTCGAACAGAGCCGCAAGCTGGAACGCGAACTCGCCGAAGCGAAGAAGGCGCTGGCGCTGGGCGGCGGGGGTTCCGCACAGGCGGCCGGTCCGGAGAAGGTGGGCTCGGTCAACTTCATCGGTCAGGTGATCGAAGGGCTCGATCCCAAGGAACTGCGCGGATTGGTCGATCAGAACAAGGCAACGCTCGGCAGCGGCGTCTCCGCCGTCCTGGCGGTGGTCGATGGCCGCGCCAGCATTGCCGTCGGCGTCACCGACGACCTTGTGAACACGATCAGCGCCGTGGACCTGGTCCGCGCAGGCGTCGAAGCCTTGGGCGGCAAGGGCGGCGGAGGCCGTCCCGACATGGCCCAGGGCGGCGGTCCGGAAGGGGGCAAGGCGCAGGCGGCGATCGAAGCGGTCAGGGCAGCCCTCGCCAGCGGGCCTGCATAACCGCGCGGCCGGCCCGATATTCGACCGCAGGCCATGCACCGCGGGGTGAGCAGCGCCCTCCTTCCACCCGGAAGGACGGAGTCGCTCTCCCACCCGTTCAGCTTGCGCCTGTCAAAGCCCCGCTTCTTTCTCGAAGAGAAGCGCTCCACGGCAAGCCGAAAGAGACGGATATTGGGTGATCCGGTCCAGACCCGACAGCAACAGGGCTGAGTGCCTGGCTCTGCAAGAAGGAATGGAACTGCACGACCCGCTCGCGGAAACCTGACCCGGCACAAAAGCACGTACCGCCCAAGCCCAAAAAAAAGGGGAGGCTCGATGCCTCCCCTCCCCATGCCGCTCAGTAGCGGTAATGATCCGGCTTGAATGGCCCTTCCTGGGTCACGCCGATATAGGCGGCCTGCTTGGGCGTCAGCTTCGACAGCTTCACGCCCAGCTTCTCCAGGTGGAGCGCCGCCACCTTCTCGTCCAGATGCTTGGGCAGCACATAGACGTCGTTCTTATACTCATCCGACTTGGTCCAAAGCTCGATCTGCGCCAGCACCTGGTTTGTGAAGGACGATGACATGACAAAGCTCGGATGGCCGGTGGCGCAGCCCAGGTTCACCAGCCGGCCCTTCGCCAGCACGATGATCTTCTTGCCGTCGGGGAACTCGACCTCGTCGACCTGCGGCTTGATCTCGGTCCACTTCATGTTGTTGAGGCCCGCGATCTGGATCTCGCTGTCGAAATGGCCGATATTGCACACGATCGCCATGTTCTTCATGGCGCGCATATGGTCGACGGTGATGACGTCCTCATTGCCGGTCGCGGTGACGAAGATGTCGGCGCGGGTGGCCGCCTCTTCCATGGTGACGACTTCATAGCCCTCCATCGCCGCCTGCAACGCGCAGATCGGATCGATCTCGGTCACCAGCACGCGCGCACCGCCATTGCGGAGCGAAGCGGCCGAACCCTTGCCCACGTCACCGAAGCCGGCGACCACGGCGACCTTGCCGGCCAGCATGACGTCGGTGGCGCGACGGATGGCGTCGACCAGCGATTCCTTGCAGCCATAGAGATTGTCGAACTTCGACTTGGTGACGCTGTCGTTGACGTTGATCGCCGGGAAGGGCAGCTTGCCCTTCTTCGCCAGTTCATAGAGGCGGTGGACGCCGGTCGTGGTCTCTTCCGACACGCCCTTGATGGCCTTGACCGTCTCGGTCAGATAGCCCGGACGCTCGGCCAGGAAGCGCTTCAGCGTCGCGACGAAGATTTCCTCTTCCTCGTTGCCGGGGGTGAACAGTTCTTCCCCGGCCTCGACGCGGGCGCCCCACAGCGCGAACATGGTGGCGTCGCCGCCATCGTCCAGGATCATGTTGCAGACCGTATCGCCCCAGTCGAAGATGCGGATGACATAGTCCCAATATTCCTCCAGCGTCTCGCCCTTGACCGCGAACACCGGGATGCCCCGCGCGGCGATGGCGGCGGCGGCATGGTCCTGGGTCGAGAAGATGTTGCACGACGCCCAGCGGATTTCTGCGCCCAGTTCCGCCAGCGTCTCGATCAGCACGGCGGTCTGGATCGTCATGTGCAGCGATCCGGTGATGCGCGCGCCCTTCAGCGGCTTGGCGGCGCCGAATTCGGCGCGCAGGGCCATCAGGCCCGGCATTTCGGTTTCCGCGATTTCGATTTCCTTGCGGCCGAAAGCGGCAAGGCCGATGTCGCGGATCACATAATCCTGCGCCTGGGTGGCGGGTGCGGTGGCCACGAGCCTGTCTCCATATCGTTAAGATTGAGGCCGCCGCCCGAATGAACGAACGGCGACGATGGGCTGGGCTTTACCAATCGCCGCCATCCAAGGCAACTCAATATAAAGTTTTCTTTATGTCTTATTCGGCAGGACCGCGCACCGCGACCTTCACCGGCTCGCCGGATGAGGTCCCGTCCGTTTTCCGCACCTTCTCCGCCACCGCCGTGACGATGTCGCACCGCGCGCCGGACAGATGCGGGCTGATCGCCGCCGCATCGGCCAGTTCCAACAAGGCCGACCGGCTGGGCGGCAGGGCGTTGGCGGCGTCCGTGATCGACTGGAGGTCGCGGCAGCCCAGCCCATCCGCGCCCGCGCCATAGACATTGGCGAGGCCCGTGACGTAATTGTCATAAGCCCCCAGCGCGCCGACCGGCCCGGCGGCCGAGCGGAAATGCTCGCGCAGTTCGTCATTCACCTGCGTCAGCGTCTCGCGCTTTTCCCGGATGAAGCGGTTGTAGCTGGCAAGGAAGTCATGTCCCGTCGCCCGGCACCGCAGCGCAGATACCATCAGCATCATCTCGAAATCCCGGATTTGCGCTGCTTCCACGGCGGTCTGCTTCCAGCAGGTCGCCGCCGTGGCCGGCGCAAGCGGCATCGTCGCGGCAAGCGCCGCTGCGATCAATATCCTCATGAGTTGAACCCCCGTCCAATTGCCCGCGGATCAGGGTGCGCTCATCCGGTTGCCGGACTCTCAACGGCGAAGGTTAGCCGGATTTTACCGTAATGGGTTCAGTTACGCCAAGGCAACAAGCCCCCAATGCAGCCATGCTTACGGTGACGTTCCGAAAGGCTGGTCAGGCCGATCCCGCGCCGCTGACCAGATGGGAGGCATCGACTCCAGCCGCGGCGTAGGCGGCCGACCATTTCCGCGCCGCCGGCACGTCGAACAGAAGCTCAGGGGTGCAGTCGGTCGGAAACCAGCTTTCCCCGTTCATTTCCTCATCCAGTTGCCCCGCGCCCCACCCGGCATAGCCAAGCGCGACCAGATAGCGACTCGGCCCCTTCCTTTCCGCAATCGCCTTCAGTATCTCCAGCGAGCCGGACAGGCCCCATCCTTCGCCCACGGCGACCATGTCATGACCGCTCCAGTCCAGGGAATGCAGGACGAAGCCGCGCCGGGGTTCGACCGGCCCGCCGCGCAGCACGGGAGAATCCGGAACATCGCCGGGTTCGATGTCGAAGCTCTCCAGCAGGTCGTGCAGGCTGACCCCGTCGATCTCATCGCTGACCGCGATCCCCAGCGATCCATTCTCGTCATGCACGCACATGGCGATGACGGAATGATCGAACCGCATGTCTTCCATTCCCGGCAGGGCAAGCAGGAACTGTCCGGCATAGGAGCGTGCTGTGGTCATGGCGCGACTATACGCCCCTTGTCGCCTTTGCCAATGGCGGGCCGTCGCTTGGGCGGGGCAGCGCGCCATATTCCATGGCTCCCCCTTGACAGATAGGGCGGCAGGGCCAACGTGCCGCGAACCCCAACAAGGCCAGGAGGCAGACGATGACCATTTCGAAGGGCGAACGCATCCCCAGCACCACTTTCGTCAAGATGACCGAAAACGGTCCCGAGCAGGTTGCTTCGGACGATTTCTTCGCGGGCCGCACCGTCGCGCTCTTCTCCGTGCCGGGGGCCTTCACCCCCACCTGCTCCGCGCGCCATCTGCCCGGCTTCGTCGATAAGGCGGAGGAACTGAAGGGCAAGGGCGTGGATGAAATCGCCTGCACCGCGGTCAACGACGCCTTCGTCATGGGCGCCTGGGGCAAGTCCGCCAGCGCCGACGGCAAGGTGACGATGCTGGCCGACGGCAATGGCGACTTCGCGCAGGCCGTCGGCCTTACCATGGACGGCAGCAAGTTCGGCATGGGCACGCGCGGGCAGCGTTTCTCCATGATCGTCAAGGACGGCGTCCTTACGGAGCTGAATGTCGAGGCGCCGGGTGATTTCAAGGTGTCGTCAGCCGAATATCTGCTCGACCAGATCTGATTTCCGGGGGATGCGCGCCCGCTATCCGGGCGCGCATCTTCCTTCGGTCATATAAGTGCGTTACCAAGGCTCGATGACAAGAAGCATCGGAAGTGCGATCGTCGCTGAACTCGACGACATCTATCGGAACTCCATCGAAAATCTTCGCGAGGCGATGCGCGCCTACGCCCGCGACGGCAGCGTACCGCCACCGGAAGCCAGGACGGACCGGCGTTTCTGCTATCCGGAATTGCGGATCACCCATCATGGCGAGTCGGACGCGCCGCCCCCCGGCCGCTCCTTCGCGCGGCTGTCCAAGCCCGGACGCTATGTGACCACCGTCACCCGCCCCGCCATGTTCGGGGACTATCTGGCCGAACAGGTCGACCTTCTCGTCCGCGACTATGGCGTGATGGTGGAAACCGGCATCAGCGACCAGCCCATTCCCTTCCCCTATGTTCTGGACGGGCTGGACATGAGCGCGCTCGATGGCACCCCGCCGACCGAGCTGGCCCGCCACTTCCCGGCCACCGAACTGGCGGAAATCGGGGACGAGATCGCGGACGGCCTGTTCATGCAGGATGCGGAGGGCGAAAGGCCGCTCGCGCTGTTCGACGGCCTTCGCACCGATTTTTCACTGGCCCGCCTGAAGCATTACACCGGCACCCCGGCAGAGCATGTGCAGCGCTACATCCTGTTCACCAATTATCACCGCTATGTCGACGAGTTCGTGGCATGGGCCTGCGCCGAATTGCAGCGGGAGGGCAGTCGCTACACCGCGCTGTCAGGGGCCGGTGGGGTCTATGTAACGCCGGAAACCGCCGACCCGGCGCAGATGATCGCGGACAGCGCCTGGCGCAGGCATCAGATGCCCGCCTATCACCTGATCGCTCCGGACCGCAGTGGGATCACGCTGGTCAACATCGGCGTCGGGCCCTCCAACGCCAAGACGATCTGCGACCATCTGGCCGTCGTGCGACCGGAAGCCTGGCTGATGATCGGCCATTGCGGCGGCCTGCGCCCCAGCCAGCGGATAGGCGACTATGTGCTGGCCCACGCCTATCTGCGCGACGATCATGTTCTGGATGAAATGCTGCCGCCCGAAATCCCGGTTCCCGCCATTGCGGAAGTACAGGTGGCGCTGGCGAAGGCGGCGGAGGCCGTGCTGGGCGGAGACGATCGGGAGGATTTCAAGCGCCGCCTGCGCACGGGCACGGTCGTGACGACCGACGACCGCAACTGGGAACTGCGCTATTCCAGTTCGGCGCTGCGGTTCAGCCTGTCCCGCGCCGTCGGCATCGACATGGAGTCGGCCACCATCGCCGCGCAGGGCTATCGCTTCCGCGTACCCTATGGAACGCTGCTCTGCGTTTCGGACAAGCCGATCCATGGCGAACTGAAATTGCCGGGACAGGCCAATCGCTTCTATGAGGAAGCCATTGCGGGGCACCTGCGCGTAGGCCTTATGACTTGCGAACTGCTGCGGCAGGAGGGGCCGAAACTCCACAGCCGCAAACTGCGCGCCTTCAACGAGCCGCCGTTCCGCTGAAGCTTGCCGTGCTCCTGCAAGGGCAGGAGCATGCGCATGGCTCAATCCGTCAGGAAATCCACCATCGCCTGCCCCAGCTCCTTTCGCGTCACCGCATTCATGTGGTTCCCCGGAACTTCGACATAGCGGCCGTGGGGCAGCAGTTCCGCCAATTCCTGCGCGACGCCATTGTCCCGGTCATCGGCTCCGCAAATCACCTCTATGGGCTGCTGGAACCCGGCGATGACCTCCCTGGGCGTATCGACGAAGGTGTTGAGGATGTGCAGCATCGCGACCGGATCGCCCTTGGTGGTCTTCAGGAAGGCTTCCGTCATCCATTCCGACGTCCCCCGCTCGAACGTGCCGAGGTTGGTGAGGACATTGCGATAATAGCCGCCATTGTCGAGCGTCTGGACCAGACCGCGCAACCCCATGCCGGCCAGGATCACCCTGCGCGGCGTCGCGCCCCGCGCCAGCATCCGCACCGTCGTCCGCGCCCCCAGCGAATAGCCGCCCAGATCATAGTCGGTCAGGCCAAGCTGCTCGACCAGCGCCAGCCCGTCCTCGGTCAGCGCGTCGGGCGGATAAGCGGCGGCATCATGGGGTTTGCCGCTTTCGCCATGCCCCCGAAGGTCGGGCAGGATGAGGCGGAATCCCGCCTCCACCAGCTTCGCGGCATGGCCGTAACGTATCCAGTTGGTGTAGGCATTGGAGAAATAGCCATGGATCAGAACCAGATCGCGGCCCTCCCCCACCACATGCACGGCAAGGGGAAGCCCGCCCAAACCCTTGATCTCCAGCTTCTCGATGGGCAGGTCGGACGTGGGGCCGGACATGAGCGGGCTACTCCTTGGATGAATGCGCGTGCGGCGATATGGCCTTGCCCTCTCCTTGTCGAGTAGAGAGAAGCCAGACAAGTGCGAGGACGCTCCCGATCTGCGCGGCCGCCATGTCCTTTTGCGGGTCCCACATGTCGCCCTGCTGGCCATTATACCAGTCCGCCGTCTGGCCGGCGGCCACCACGCTCAGCAGCCATTCGAAAATCTCGTAGACAGCGCCCACGAACCCGACGGAGACAAAGGCGAAAACAAGGCTCCAGCCCGTCCGCATGACGCCATGACGCCGCGCCGCTTCCGCGAAGGGCGCGGTCAGGAGGGCGCCGAAGGCGAAATGCACCAGCCGGTCATAGCCGTTGCGCGCCAAGCCGAAAGTGCCGGAAATATCATGGCCGCTGATCGCCCGCGCCCAGATGTCATAAGGTACATAGGAATAGATGTACCGCCCGCCCAGCGTATGCAGCAGCAGGAACAGCAGGACGCACGCCATCGATCCGTTAGACAGCGGCCATCGGCGCAACAGCCAAGGCGAGACAAGGATGAGCAGCGCCGTCGGCCCATGCTGAAGCGGCGCCAGTTCGGGATAGGGCTGATCGACATTCGCGGCGGCAATGGCCGCGACCAGCAGAACGATCATCCGGCGCTGCGCGGCTGGAACGGCTTTCCAGACAGCAGCGCCGGAGATCATGGGAAGGGCCTCAGCCCTTCTTCAGGTGACGGCGGCCCAGCAGTTCCGCGATCTGCACCGCGTTCAGAGCCGCGCCCTTGCGCAGATTGTCGCTGACGCACCAGAGGTTCAGGCCATTGTCGATGGTCGAATCCTCACGCACGCGGCTGATGAAGGTGGCATAGTCGCCCACGCACTCGACGGGGGTGACGTAACCACCATCCTCGCGCTTGTCGACCAGCATCACGCCGGGCGCTTCACGCAGGATATTCTGGGCCTGCTCCGCCGAAATCTCATTCTCGAACTCGAGATTGATCGCCTCGGAATGCCCGACGAACACCGGCACGCGCACGCAGGTCGCCGTAACCTTCACCTTGGGATCGAGGATCTTCTTGGTTTCCGCAACCATCTTCCACTCTTCCTTGGTCGAGCCGTCGTCCAGGAAGACGTCGATATGCGGGATCACGTTGAAGGCGATCTGCTTGGTGAACTTCTTCGGTTCGGCCGGATCGCCGACGAAGATGTTGCGCGACTGCTCGAACAGCTCGTCCATGCCCGCCTTGCCCGCGCCGGAAACCGACTGGTAGGTGGCGACGACGACGCGCTTGATCGTCGCGGCATCGTGCAAGGGCTTGAGCGCCACGACCATCTGCGCGGTCGAGCAGTTGGGGTTCGCGATGATGTTCTTCTTCTTGTAGCCGTCGATCGCATCCGGATTCACTTCCGGCACGATCAGCGGCACGTCCGGGTCCATGCGGTAGAGCGACGAATTGTCGATCACGACGCAGCCCGCTGCCGCCGCCTTGGGCGCATATTCCGCCGTCGGGCCGGAGCCTGCGGCGAACAGGGCGATGTCCCAGCCGGTGAAGTCGAAATGCTCGATATTCTTGCATTTGAGCGTCTTGCCAGTGTCACCGAAATCGATTTCGGTGCCCTGCGACCGGGGCGAGGCGACCGCCGCGATCTCGTCAATAGGGAACTCGCGCTCGGCGAGAATGGTCAGCATCTCGCGGCCCACATTACCGGTGGCACCAACGACGACGACCTTGTAGCCCATGACTTAACACTCCACTCCATGCAAAATTGCGGAGTGGGCGCCATAGCGGCATTGCGCCGTTTGTCCAGTGACAAGCCGTTTATTGCGTCAAAGCTTGGCTTGCATGGCGGACCTTGCCCTGCCCCCTTCCCTTACGCCCTCCCTCCTTTCGGACTGAGCCTGTCGAAGCCTTTCACTTTCTTCTCAGAGAAAGCCCTTCGACAGGCTTGGAGCGAACGAAGGACAGGGTTCAGGATTATGGAGATTGAGGCCCCGTCCCATGCCGCGCCAGGAAATCCTCGATGGTCCGCCACAGATGCACGCTTATCCCCGGCCCGCCGACGCGGTGCGTCTGGCCCGGATAGACCATCATCTCGAACGGCACGGCGGCGCCCTGCATCTTCGCCACCAGCGCCGTCGAATTGTCGAACACCACATTATCGTCCGACATGCCGTGGATCAGCAGCAGCGGGTCCCTGATCTTCACCGCCTCATCCACCGCGCCGGAACCGGGATAGGCGCTGGGCTTCTCCTGCGGCCGGCCCAGATAGCGCTCGGTATAATGGGTGTCGTACAGTTCCCATTTCGTGACCGGCGCGCCCGCTACCGCCGCAGAGAACACCCCCGGCGCCTTCTCCAGCAGCTTGAGCGACATATAGCCGCCATAGGACCAGCCATAGGTCGCGATCCGCTTGGGATCGACATAGGGCTGGGTCTTGAGCCAGTTCACGCCCGCAAGCTGATCCTCCACCTCGACCGTACCCATGGCATGGTAGATCTGGTCCTCGAACGCCTTGCCGCGATCGGGCGTGCCCCGATTGTCGACGGCAAAGACGATCCAGCCCCTGTCCACCAGATATTGGTAGATGGGCGATCCCCATGAATTGGTGACCTGCCGTCCGGCGCCGGGCCCGCCATAATGGAGCATGAAGACCGGATAACGCTTCCCCGCCTCCAGCGGCGGCGTCATGATCCGGGTGTAGAGCGTCGAGCCGTCCGCCGCCTTGATCGTGCCGAACCTGGTCTTCACATGGCTGGCCCAATAGGGCGCATAGGGGTGGCTGCCCCGGACCGCATTCTCCGACAGCCAGTTCAACTGCTTGCCCCCGCTGTCGGCCAGATAGACCTGCCTGGGCTGGTCGCTATTGCTGCGCGCGACCACGATGCGGCTCGCCGCGCCGTCCATCACGGCGTCGTTCCACCAGCCCGCCGAGGTCAGCTGCCGCAGCGGCCCCGCCTTGGCAAGCGGCGCGGCATAAAGCTGCTGCTCCAGCGGCGTTTCCCTGTTGCCGGTGAAATAGACGAGGCTCTTCCCCTCATCCACGCTCACCACATCGCGCACTTCCCATTCACCGCTGGTGAGCGGCGTCCACCGGCCGCCCCGCACATGGTAGAGATGTCCATGGCCGGTCTTTTCCGACCACCAGAGGAAGCTGCCATCCTTGAGCGGCGTGAAATTGTTGCTGAGGTTGATCCAGCTCTTCGCCTTTTCGGTCAGGATCACCCGCGCCTTGCCGGTCGCCGGATCGACGGCCAGCAGGTCGAGCGTCTTCTGGTCCCGGCTCTCGCGCTGGACGTAAAGTGTTTTGCCATCCTTGGACCAGTCGACGCGGGCGAGATAAACATCCTTCTCCGTGCCGAGATCGACCTTGACGGGCTCCCCGCCCTCCGGCTTCATCACATACAGCTCGATCAGCGCATTGGGCGTTCCGGCCGCCGGATAGCGCTGCTCATAGACCTTGGTGCCCTCGCCGCCGATGGCGGTGCGCGTGACGATGCCGACCGGGCTTTCGTCCACGCGCGCAACCGCGATCAGCCTGTCGTCGGGCGACCACCAATAGCCGGTGCGCCGGTCCATTTCCTCCTGCGCGACGAACTCCGCCACGCCCCAGCTCACCGTGTCGCTGGCGCCCTGGGTCAACTGCTTCTCCGCGCCGCCCATCGGCTGAACGAAGAAATTGCCGCCGCGCACGAAGGACACATAGCCGCCCTTGGGGCTGACCACGCCGTTCAACTCGCCATCGGGCGTGTCGGTGAGACGCGTGACCTTCCCGTCCAGCGCGGCCAGATAAAGGTCGCCGTCGACCGGCACGAGGATGGACTTGCCGTCCGGCGCCCAGTCATAGCTGACGATGCCGGTGCTGCCCGCGACGGAACGATCCCGCTCCCGCTGCATCTTCTCCGCCTCGGAAAGCGCCGCGCCGCTGCCGGTCTTCTTCGAATCGACCAGCATCCGCTCCGCGCCCGTGGACGTATCCACCGCCCAAAGGTCGAGCCGTTCCTTCTCGTCCGTCCGTGGCTTCAGCAGCGTCACCAGCTTGCCGTCCGGCGACAGCTTCAATGCCCTTGGTTGCGGGCCGGAGAGGTCCGGACTGGCGAACACCCGCTCCAGGGTCAGCTTTTCCTGCGCCTGGGCGGACATCACGGAAAGCAACAGCGCGCCGACAGCCGCGCCGCTTTTCAGATATGGCGACATTTTCATCCCTTGCCTCGCGGCGAAACCGCCGCATCACATGGCGCAGAGAATTAGCGCCAAGCAGATGAAAAGATCAATGTTGGGAAATAATATTTCTCCGCCATGATCGCCCGGATCATGGTGGGCGCGACAGGGATTGAACCTGTGACCCCACCCGTGTGAAGGGAGAAATCCGGTTCAGATACCGCGTTGAATCGAAAGACATATTCATCCCTTCTTCTTCAGCTTTGTACGCGATTTGTACGGAATAGCGCCAGCGGAAAGTGAAATCTTGGTGAGTTTTTCGGCCTCTCTCAGGCCACGATAGAAGGCTTCGTGGACCTTCCCGGCGACCTCTTCAGCATGGGTATAGGTGCGCTTCATGAGGGCGGTGTCTGCCCAGCCACCGAACTCTCCCGCCGCCTTCTCATCGATCGATTGGCGGACGTTCATCTCCTGTCCGAAGCCGTGGCGACCGGCTGCGTGGAACGGGATGAAGGGTATCTCAGCTTCCTTGCACGCCTTGGTCCATCCCTTGCGCGGACTGGAGCGGTCCGCGAAGCCGAAGAGGCGGAGGTTCTCGTCGGTCCGCTTCGCCCCGCGCGGCCACATCAGAGGGAGGGCCTTCAATTCCTCCACCAGTTCGGCGGGAATTGGCAACCAGCGGTCCTCATGCCCCTTGGCCCCAGGAATGCAGATAAGGCCCTCATCCAGTTTGCAATGGTCTTTGGGATGCATCTGGACGGCCTGACTGATCCTCGCTCCGGTCACGAACATGGTTAGAGCCAAGGCGGCATGGCGCTGTGGGGCGTGCTGGCGGAATTTCAGCAGCCATTCCCAACTGCCCGGCTCGCGCTTGATCCGACTGCGTTTCCCGCGCCGCTTGTCCTGCTTGATGCGCTCCTGTTTCGAGAAGCCCTTGACCCGGAATGCCTCGCCCTTGTCGCTGTCCCGAAAGCTGTTGATGACGGCGCGAACCGGCGTGATAACCTGTCGCGTCCATGTGTCGGTCGACGCATCGGGATAGATCTTCTGCGCCAGCGCCCGCACGTCTTTCGGGGCGATGGATGACAGCAGCTTCTTGCCCCACTCTTCCACGATGGGAATCAGGTAGGTGGCCGTCTTAGGGTTTGCTGGATAGAGCATGACGGCCTCCGCGAATGTCAGTGTCCGGTTGGCGCCAAGCAGATGCTCATTTATGCGGCGCTCTTCTTCGTCGCGGCACCACGCCCATGCGCCCGCTGCCTCAGATGCGCCAGTGCTGCATCGGTAGTATTCTGTGATCGGCTTGCCGAGATATTCGACACGCCCCTTTGCCCACCAGAGCGACCCTCTCTTATAGGGTTCGAGCGGCATCGTTTGTCTCCGAGAATTACGTCCATTTGCGCCGGGGTGATCAGCATCGCCCGCCCCAGCTTGTGATATGCGTCCAGCTTGTGGGCCTTCTCGCGCAGGGTGCGCTCCGAGATGTCTAGCCCCCGCTGCGCCAAAATCATCACCCATTCTGAGGGCGGCCGTCCACGGTCGATGATTGTCGAGCCGGTCTTGTCCGTCTCTGTCACCCTACCCCTCCCCATCCAGTGCTGCGTCGATCATGGCTTGCCATGCGGCGTGAACGGCTTTCCCAGAGTACGCAGCGTCACACAACTGTGCCCCTGCATCCACCATCGCAGGCGTCGGCTTGCGCATGGCTTTTAGGACTGTGATTACATCGGGGATATAGGCCTGCCATTGAGCGCTGCCGTCTGCCATAATGGCATCGCAACCGCCCTCGCCGACCTCGATATTGCACAGCGCCCTAGCCACCTTCTCCACCATGCTCATGATCCGCGCCCTTCAAGTGCGGTGCGGGCGCGACGAAAATCGCCAATGGTCAAATCAGCGCACCATCCTGCGCTGTAGTGCGCGGGGCATCCGTTTGGATGGGCCTCGCAACTATCAACCTGATCCGCCTCTTCCGCGAACGGGCGCATCGCCTCCCTCAGCCGCTTTATCTCTTCTTCCAGCGCGGCGATCTTGCCAAGCATGTGCTTCTCCTTAAGATCGGCAAAGCAGGCTTGTGAATATTCCGGCGCGTCGTCCTCATGGATCGCGGTGATACCGTCCTCCGGACTGGCGTCGCTCTCTGGGTACCGGCCAGCACGATCCTTGATGCCGGTGTACCCCCGATTGCCGGGCCGATAGTACAGGCCGCGCTTAACCAGCAGGAAGCGGTCCCCCTGCTCGACCGTCACGGGTGCTTTATCGGTCATGGCTTTGCCTTTCTGCGTTCCTCAGCTTCCCGGCGCAGAACGTCCCCCAGATATGCGGTGCGGTTGATCAGATCGACAGTTGGCCGCACCTGCTCACGGGACAGGGGGCAGTCGCGAATTGATGTCGCCTTGCACTGAACGCATGGCATCCTGTCCAGAATGTCGCCGCAATGCTTCTGAGGCAATTCCATGTTGAGCGCGATCTTCTTAGCCAGCGCCAACTGCTGCTTGTGCCATTTATCCATGATCAGAGCCCTCCCCGGAGGGAGCAGAGGGGAGCGGCGGTTCATCCATGCTGGACGGGAGGAGAGCTTCCAGGGCAATCAAGCGAACCTGCAACTGCTTGTTCTGAATCCGCGCCTCCATAGCGCTGCCCCTTTCGATTGCGGCCATTGTTTGCCAATGCGCCGACGCACGCTCCAGCCGCCGGATAGCGGTTGCGGCCTGTCCGTAATAAACCCGGGCCAGAGCATCGCCACAGTTGGCGGCATTGAAGTCCAGGGCTTCGAGAAGATCGGCGTTATTCATCACCCTTCTCCCCCGCCTCAAACTCCTGCCCCAACGCCTGTAGTTCGGACATCGGGGTGCGGAGGGCGGCAATGATGGCGCGGGCAAAGACAACCGCCGCTTGCCGGACATCGCTCAACAGCACATCATCCTTGAGCCACCAAGGGGAACATGGTGAACATATAGGATTGGAAGCGATCTTCAGTATTTGGGCATCGGTCAGCCCCTCCACGCCCGCGTCATTCTGGGGAGGGGAGGAAACGGGGTTGGTGCGATTATGTGCCTGCATGACTGCCAGCGCGGCCCATGCTTTATCGGTCGGCGTCTTGGCCTGCTCGATGGCAAGTTCGACCTTCTGAACAAGGTTCATGGTCATTCTCCCCAATAGCTCATGTCGGCATCTGCACAGGCTTCAGGGCCTTCCGCACGCTGCCAGTCAGTTTCCCAATAGGTAGGCGCGGTATCATCGGCGTAATCTGCGATGCTCTCGCCATTATCGAACCGATCTACTCCGGCGCGTTCCAGCATCCTCGCCTTGAAGCGGGCGCAGAACTCTTCTTTGCTCAGTTCATCGCTCTTCGCGGTATCGGTGGGGTGGGTCATGGCTTCCTCGCGAATGCTGCGCGGCAACGGGCCTGTCCGGCTTCCGTCTCGCGATATTTCTCCATGGTGATGCCCATGCGCTCGGCAATGGCTGGGTAGCTTTCGACCAGCCAGGGCCAGTCCTCCCATTCCATTTCGTGCAGGCCCATCCACTCATCTCCGCGCGTGTCATAGGCATTGTTCAGATCGATCTCTGCGGCGCGGCAGTCGGTATGATAGACCACGCTGCTGAAATCGCCGTCCGTCATGCCTGACCAGCGGATGGCCGCGCTGCCTGCCGGAATAGTCCGCTCGCACCCGACGCACCTATGATCCTTGCGGGTCGCCTTGATGGCTTGTTCGTTCACGAAGCCCATCACCGCCCCCGCTCGGTTGAGGTTGGCAGGCCGGCAACCTCATGGCGCAACACCTTCAATTCGCTGATGCTGGCTTCCA
>NZ_JAINEZ010000062.1:0-32432 GCF_019873065.1 Sphingobium sp. PNB | reverse complement strand
CTGGAGCCGTTCCTCGTCGCTCCAGCGCCGCCGCCGTTCCGGCCCGGTCATCACCGTGATCTGCCGCATCCACTGCTCCTAAGCGTGCTCTCGAGAGCGTTCTTAAGAGCAGGTCCCTACCTCACGACAAGGCGCGTCTCGCCGGATGGATACTTCGAACGCGCCTCGGCTTGCGCCCTAGCGTCTCCTGGTGGTGGCCGATGAGGCAGGGCGCTGAGGTCCCCGGCGCAAGCAATCTGCCTCGCAACCCGTTGGGGGTCGCCATGGCGGCTTTTGGAAGTGTGGGTGCGAGCGCGACGTCGTGCGCGCGGTTGGCGCAGACTAAAACACAATCTGTGCCGACCGGACGGCAGAGGGGTTTCGGGGGACCCAGAGGAGAGACGAGCAGTCGGCCGATGCTCGCCCCCTGGCAGGTCAGTCTGGCCATGCGCACGATGCGGTGTAATCTCAGCAACGCAATCTCGATCTCCGAAATCGCGTCTCTGTGCCGATTGTCGCTCTGCTATTTTGTGCGAGCTTTCACGAACACGGTTGGGATCGCACCCTATGCCTGGTTTGTTCAGCAGCGCATCGTGTGCGCAAAACGCCTCTTGGCCGATACCGCGCTACCCCTGGTGCAAGTCGCTCTCGAGTGCGGATTCTCCGACCAGGCCCACTTCACCAAAGCGTTTGCCAAGGCATCCGGCATAACGCCTGCAAAATGGCGCCGTCAGATTTGCGCGTGCTGAGCTTTCATAGCGCGGGCAAGGCTGATCTCTCAGTCCTTCCTTTCGCCTTCCGCTCCTCGAGAAGCCGCACGGCGATTGGCGAAGGCGAGCAGGGCAGGGTCATGCTCAGGCCGATTCCAGCGTGCAGAATCCCGCAGAACCACCACATCCTCAAGATGCGTGAGAAACGTGTAGACCTTGTTGACGATGTCGATCATCAAGGCCTTCATTTCTGCATCGGAGATCCGCGAAAGCTGGTTCCATGGGATGTCACCAAAGGGCGTAACCACCTTCACATCGCTAAAATCGCCGACCGCTGTTCCTGGGGTCGTGCCAGCATGGAGATCCTCCAGTTGAGAATTGCGCACACAATTCTCAACGAGGGCCAGCGCGAGCCGCCGCGCAGCGGCATCGGATATATCTTCAGCTGCCACAACTTTCTCCCGGATAGAAACCCTTTATGCCGTTTCGCTGGACATTGGCAGAGTGGGCGGCAATCGATAGACGCCTGCTATGCCGCTTCATGCTCACCATGATACGACGCGGAGAGGCGAATGCTGAAGGTTTGTGGAGACGATGAGGTCGTATGACGGCTTGACCGGCGATTCATCAATCGCCGGTCGTTAGGAATTCAGCCGTTCAGCTTATCCCTGATCGCCTTGGCTGGCGCGAAGGTGAGCTTTTTCGACGCGGCGATCTGGATGGTTGCGCCCGTAGCCGGATTGCGTCCCTCCCGCGCCGACGTGTCTTTGACCTTGAACTTGCCAAAGCCGTTGAGCGAGATTTCCTCGCCGTTCGAGGCGGATTCCGCGATTGCGGCAAAGACCGTATCAACCGCCTTGCGGGCATCAGCCTTTGTGACGTCGATCACCGCTGCCAGCTTTTCGGCCAAGTCGCTGTTGTTCATTCATTTCCTCCTGCAATGCTCGTCTGAATATGGGATAAAGGGCCTATAGCTCGGCGCGCAGTTCTTCCAACCTTTTCTGGCAAAGTTCGTTGACGATCGTGCCAAGCACCTCGACGCGCTCGGAGAGGTACGCGAATTCCTCCTCCGTCATCTTGAAATGCTCCGAATGCCTAGCCTTCACATAGGCATCTTTGAGCTTGTTGAAATACGCTTCCTGCTTGCGGCTCTCCCTTGGCCAGGCCTCGACGAGGCGCGCAGAAATCGTTTCAGCGCGCGTCCGAAGGAATTTGATATTGTGGCTATATGGGGTGTAGAAGGTGTATACGAGAAGAACGCAGTAATAGAGGCGTTCGCACGCCTGTTGAAGATTATAGGCTGCGTCGGGAAATTGCTTGTTGTCGTAGAAGAACTGAAAGCCCAACCGTGACGATATTGCGAGGCCGAACCACTGGTCGAAATAACCCTTCGCCATGTCATAGGCTTGCTGCGGGGTCTTGGGCTTGGGCTCGTGCAGTTCGCTGTTGTCGACTTGATACAGCGCAATGCCATCGCGCGCGATGTCCATAAAGAAATAGCGGCCATGAGCCAGCCCATCGTTCACTTCCTGCAGCGTGTGAACGATGAAATTGACCGGCGTGCGCAGGCGGTTGAGGATCATGGTTTCCCGGTCGAGGCGTTCTTCCGCTTTCTCCCAATATTCGGCTCTGTCCGTCAGCTCCTTCTGGTTGACGATGATGAGCAGGTCGAAATCCGATCGATAGCCCCTCTCGGTATGCGGCTCATGCACCCACCGTCCGGTCGCATAGGAGCCGTAGAGGATGATCTTGAGGATGCGGCCAAGCTTGCGCGGCCCAGTCGGCTGGCCAAGCGCGTCCTCGAACTCCTCAAAGAGGATCCGGATGACCCGATCGAGTTCGCGCCGCTTGTTTACCGGAAGATGGTCGAGTTCGGTTTTCATCGTCTCATCGTCATTCGGGTCATGTGAGAGGGAAGCGCGAAGGCTCGTCTTCCCACGGGTTGAAGATCACGGCGCCGCTGTGGCGAGTATCCTTGATGTTTCGCGTCACGAGGAAGAGGTCGTGCTCGATCGCGGTTGCCGCGAGCAGCGTATCGATCACCGGCGGGGACTGCCCCGTCCGCCGCTTCACCTCACCCGAAATTGCGCCCCAGCGATAGACGATGGCGTCGTGAACGGAGAGGAGCCGGTCGCTGAAGCGTTCAGCGAGGGCGTCGCGGGCCGCTATATAGCGCGAACGATCCGGATGTTCCGGCTCGAGATTGTGGATGCCTTTATCGAATTCCGCGAGCGCCAGGACGCTCAGGAACATCCGGTGCTCGGGTTGCGCTGTCGCCCATGCCTTGACGCTTGGCGCACCGTTCCGGCTGGCCAACGCAGATACGATATGCGTGTCCAGCAGCCAGCCTTTCACAAGGCGACGTCCCGCCCGCGGTCGATCTCGCGCTCAAGGTTGAGGCCGTCGAGTCCGAGGCCCTCGAGGAACGGAACGAACGCAGGCTTGCCCGCATCCCTGGGCAGAAGCCGGTCGAGTTCGTCCACGCTCATCACCACTACGGCCTCCCGGCCGCGGACCGTGACCCGCTGCGGTCCCTCGCTCTGGGCACGCCTGACGACTTCGCTGAAGCGGGCCTTGGCATCTTCGAGTTTCCACGTACTGCGGGGACCGGATTTCTCACCTTCCGTCTTGCCAACTGCCGTGCCCATTGATTATCTCCTGACTAGCTAGTCAGATATAGACTGCTCCAGCCGCTATCGCAAGACCAATCGCCCCTTCGCGAGCAAACGGCTGATATGACTAAGGGCAAGGCTCCGCCCGTGGACCTCCCATGTCAGCCAGGGAGCGTCGGTCTGCGGAGGTGTTCTATCGGCACATCCATCCACTATACTCCGGCGATGTCCACGAAGAACGATTCGTACCAAGGCTCGCTGTTCCGCGAAGGCGATTTGCCCTCACGCAGGCGCAACAACCTTGCCTCCCGATCCGATACTCAAGGCGATTTGTCTTCAGACCCGCCACCTGCCAGCTTTCACATTCGGGTCCGTCGCGGACCGGAACGTCATCCGCTTGCCCGATTATGGCGCATTCTGCTGCGCGGCCGCCCACATGACGAACCTTGATCCAGATAGTCGCAGGGTACCCGCTGACTAGGGAGCTATGCCCTGACGTGGCCACGACATTGAGCAAATATCTTGACATGGACCATTCAATAGTCCAAAAAATTTATGTAGCCGACGGCCAGTGGGAGTTCAACATGCGAGTCTCTGTGAGCGACGCCAAGGCGCAGCTGACCGAGTTGGTGCGGCGGGCCGAAGCGGGAGACGAGATTGTCCTGACGCGACATGGACAACCGGCAGTGAGGTTGGTCCCCGTCCGTCCGGCGAGCGATGGAACGGCGCGCCGCAAGCTCCTCGACGCCGCTCGGATAGCTGGAGCAGCGAAGGCAACCACCGGTCCTGACGCTGCGCATAGCCAGGATTTCCTCTATGGCGACGATGGTTTGCCCGCGTGATCGCGGTCGATACGTCTGCACTGATGGCGATCGTCCTTGATGAACCGCATGCGGCTACCTGTAGCGATGCGATCGAGGCTGCGGATGAATTGATCATCTCCGCCGGAACCGTGGCTGAAACTCTGATCGTCTCGGCCCGACGGAACGTCGCTGAGGAAATGGTGAGCCTAATCGACGGGCTTGGCTTCGAGATCGTGAGTGTGACCCCAGCCGCTGCGCACCGCGTTGCCTCGGCCTATTCCAAGTGGGGAAAGGGCGTTCATGCAGCCGGCCTCAACTTTGGCGACTGCTTCGCCTACGAAGTCGCCAGGGAGCATGGATGTCCTCTCCTCTTCGTAGGGGACGACTTCACCAAGACCGATGTTGAGAGCGCAATATAGTCGGCGAAAAGTCACGCTCCGCCCGAATCTCGCCTTTAGACGACTATGTAGACCGTGGAAATCTGGCCCGATCAGTGATATGGGGCAGTGGAAGGGATATTCCCGGTGGAAGCTGCCATCAACGATCAGGAGCCCCGTAGCGTCAGTGACCAGCCGAGACTGTCGGCCTGGATTTGGCGGCCATGGTACGCGAAGCTTTGGTGGACTTCCATTCCGATCTGGTGGCTGGGCATGGCGGCGGCGACACGAGTTTCCTCGCTCGAAGCCCTCTACGGTAGTGCGCTCGCCGGTTATCTGAATATCCTGTTCTTCCCGATGACGGCGCTCATGGTGCTGGGCGTCGGCTATGTTCGGGAGCGTCTCGACGGTTTTGTGCAGCCCGGCGACGGAACGCCACTGTCAGACGAAGAGGAAGAAGAGGCCCTCTACAGAAGGCGCGCTCTTGAAGAACATGATCGTTGGGCGAAAAGATGGCGCGCCGGGTTCGACCCAGCGGACCCGCGGTCTGGGCCTCTCTGGATCGGCAATCCCTTGAATCCGACTAACCCGGGGCACATCAATCCTCACACCGGGAAATTCAACGCTTCTTGAATGTGCTGTCGCCGTCACCCGGACTACCTTGGATATCGGTCGAGAAGCTCCCTTTCGCGAGAACAGAGTTTTGCTCGAGCGAGGTCAGCGGCCCGGTTATATCGAATGTGGCGCGCCCGTTGTCCGCATCCTGAAGGTAGCGATTGCGCATGCCTTCGCTCCCCAAGACACGATTCGATAGCTCACGGGAGAAGGTGGCTGCGGGATCGCTCGAGCGCGCTGCGGCACGCTCAGCGGCAGCAATCGACTCCCGCACATCATAATTGACGATGTCCAAACTTGATTGTGCGCTTTCGCTGGTGCTGCCTGTATCGTGGCTTTCAAAGCCTACCCTCGCACCGAAACGTCCCACCGTGGCGCGGTCTGTCTTCTCGACAGGCCCCGGTGGCGCCCGCCGGCCCCGGCCCGGAGTGCTGGCACGACCGCCAGTCGTTTCAGTATCGGAAACACTGATGTCCCGGCCCACGTCGACGCCAAGGTTGGTTCCCATCGTTGTCTGATCTTGGGCCAATCGTGACACGGACCGCTGCCACCCAGTCTGGGCCATGATCGCCTGCACATCACGCTGGAGCGTGTCGGCGACCTGCGGCTTCAGCCGCCATTCGCCCTTGCGGTCCATCTCGAACCCGCCGCGCAGCCAGTTGGAGAGCATGGCCTGGCCTTCAGCACCGCCGCCCATGAAATGCTCGATCGTATCCGATCCCGCCTGCTTGCCGGCTTCGAACCGCGTGCTGGTGTCGCTGCGCGCCGATTGGCTGAAATCCGTTCCGCTGGAGACGAGGAGATCGTTGTGCGCGAAGCTGAAGCGGGCGTGCCCGCCATTGGCGATCGCTCCCAGCTGGCTTTCGTTGATGAGCCCCGCTCTCCACATGGCCGCCGCCGTCTCAGGCGTGAGATTGAGGCCAAGGTCGCCATTCTGGTCCATCGCGATTTGTCGTTTGGTCAGCTGGATGCCGTTGTCGCCCAGAAGCCTTTGCATGCGGGTGAGCCGCTCCCGATCGACGATCGAGGTGAGCCGCTCGTTACGCGCGCGATCGGCCACGCCCTCGGCGCCGCCCTCGGCCATGTCGACCTGGTTGCCCGCGGTCCGGCTCAATGCCTGGATGAAGCTGTCGAGCCGCGCTGCCTCGCGCGTCGATACGCCGGCTGCCTCCGCGCCCTCGGCAAAGCCGAAATTTTCCGCCTGACGCCGCTGCTCGCCGATCCGCGCCGCGCCGCGCGTGCCTGCGGTTCCGACTTCCCGCTGCGCATCGAGCTTGCCGGAGCGCTCGGCAAAGTCGTACCCAGCCGCCTCGGCCGTCCGTCCGTAGACACTGGTGCCCTCGCGGCCCGCTTCGGCAGTGGCGCCATCAGCGGTTCCGACCTGCACCGCCATATTGTAGCGCTCAAGGGCCGCCATGACCTGCGCCTCGTTCCTTCCCGTCGCGCGCCCGAGCTGCGTAACGGCGGTGCTTCTCGCCTCGCCAGACAGCGCATTGATGAACCCGACCCGGCGCGCCGTCTCATCAACGGAGAGACCGAGCATCGAAGCCGCCTCTCGCTGGCCGTGATTGCTGCCGCTGCGCCAGCCCTGCTCGGTCGCGACATTGGTGCGCTCGACGCCCGCGACATTATCGCCCGCATAGTCGCGGCGTCCTTCCATCGCACCGACCTGGATCTGCGCCGACGTGAGGTCGTTCCTCAGCATCTGCTCCTGGTCGAAGGTGTTGGCGATCAGCTTGGCTAAAGTCGGATCGGCCTGGGCCTCTCCGATCACGCCCGAGGCTTTGAGCTCGGCATCGCTCGCCGAATAGCCGGCCCGCTCAAAATGGCGCGTGGCCGCCTGCATCATCATGCCGTAAGCTCGGCTGTCGCCGAACGCGCGCCATTGCACCAGGTTCTGGCTGAAGGCCGCGAACGTCCTCTCGCCGGCCTCACCCTGGCCGAAATAGCCCGTCCCGAGGCTCCTGAGCGCATCCTTCTCGGCAAATTGGTGGATCGCAGTGGTCGCGGCATTGGCCTGAACGGCGCGCGCAACTGCCGGGTCGGCGAGATCCCGGCCAGCCAACGCCGGCGCAAGGCTGCCAAGCTGACGAGAGCCCTCGATGCCGCCAAGCGCCATCGCCGTCCCGCCCGGGGTGCCGGGTCGCTGGCCAAGGATATGACCTGCCTCACCGAAGACGCGGTTGGCGCCGAAGGTCGATCGTTCCCCGAAATCGCCGAAGCTCGATGACGCAGCGGCGCGGGAGCGGGTGCCCAATGCCGAGGCCTGCGCTTCCAGCGCAGACGCTTGTCCCTCGGCCGTACCCATGGGCGCGGCGGCGGCCGTGCCTTGGCTCGCCACGCCGAGGGAGCCCGACGTGAACGAGGTGAACACATTGCCGCTGAAGCGGAACACGGTAAAGACGAACGCGCCGGCTAGGCCGGCCGCGGCCGTGCGAAAGCTGCCGAAGATCGCCAGCGCCTTCATCGCCGCCGAAGGCGCGAGCAGCCAGGCGTTGGCCGCAAGCGCGTTCGAGCGCAACTCCGCGAGCGTCGCCGTCGCGCGACCGAGCGTGAGCTGATAGATGCCCGCATCGATAACGCCCCAGAGCGCCACAAAGACGAACATGCCGAGCGCAAAGCTCGCGACCCGCAGATTGATCGGCGTCAGGATGAACAGGAGCGCGATCGGGATCATGAACAGCATGATGCCGAACACGGTGGCGCGGATCGTCGGCATCCATTCGTTCGCCACCGACATGGTCGCGAGGCCGTTGGAGATGACTGCCCGATTGGCCATGACTCTCGCCGCACTCGCCGGTGAATCCTCGAACAGCACGTCGCCCACCGTGTTGCCGAGCAGAATGTGCGTCAGGAAGGCCTGCGCACTCAGCGGCCGGCCGAGCATCATCTGGCCCATCTCTCCGACCTGTTGCCGGCATCGTGTCATCTGCTGGACATTGTCCGTGTCATAGCCGGTTCGCGCGCAAATTTGCTTCGTATAGCCGTCGAACAGGACCGGGTCGGACAGGCGATCCGAAATATACGTCCAGGCATCGCTGCAACTGACCGTCGTGCCGCCCTTGTCGGCTTCGGTATAGACCGTTGAGAAGGTAGCGGGACCTGCCATCGCCGCGAAGGAAGCCGGCAAGTCGGTTGAAGTCCGGAAGAGTTGGTCATCGTCCACGCCATAGGCAGCCGAAACCCGTGCCACCGGATAGCATTGCCGGACATAGTCTTTGATTGTCGCGTCCAGGAAGACGTCGGTCATTGGCCCGCGCGGCGAAACGGCGTTCAGGAACAAGTCGAAGCTGTGCCCGCCGGCCCCGAACTCGATCTTGGCATTGGGATCGAGCGTGTTGTCGTCTATCGTCTCAGCCATCGCGCGCTCGATCATGTTGGTCGCGCCGGCGACGAGCACGAGCAGGTTGGGAACGCCGCCGACCGGCTGATAGGCGTTGCGCACCCGGTCGTAGACATGGACCGTTCCCGTCGTGGCGACGAGTCCGACGAACAGGCCGACGCCGATGAGGATCTGGAAGCCGAAGGCGACCAGCCCCATGCCAGTCCCGCGCACGCTGGCGATGATCGCGCCGAG
Organism: Sphingobium sp. PNB; assembly: GCF_019873065.1. NCBI lineage: Bacteria > Pseudomonadati > Pseudomonadota > Alphaproteobacteria > Sphingomonadales > Sphingobiaceae > Sphingobium > Sphingobium sp. PNB. The sequence goes on along the minus strand of NZ_JAINEZ010000062.1, from coordinate 23,759 downwards.
GCCGATCCCGACCGTCGCGACGATCATCACCAGCGTCTCGTAACGCGGATCGCCGAAGATCATCGACACCAGCCGGAAAGCCTCGACCGTCTCGGCAAAGCCGTCATAGGTGTGGAAGCTCGTGTCGACCGCCAGGGCGGGGGAAGCGAGGAACAGGGCGGGAAGGGCGGCAAGAAGCCTTGGAAGCCGGCGCATGACAGACGATCCTACTGGTTGCGGGCCGCGGCGCCGGCGGCGTCACGGGCGTCCCGATCGCGCTCGCGCAGGAGCCCGGCATAGTTGGCGGAGAGGTTGGTCTGGTTGAGGGCCGCCATATAGCTCTGGCGCATCTGCGCGCGTTGGCGCAGCACCTCGTCTCTCAAATCCCGTAGCTGCTCGATTCCCTTGGACAATATCCGCGTCTGGCAGACATTGGCGTTGTTGCTGTCGGCCGACCCCGCCACCGTGGCTCCTCGCTCTGCATTGGTCACCGTGAAGTCGATGGTGCGGGTGAGATCGTTGAGCATCTGGTAGGCGAGGGTGAGCGCGACCAGTTCGTCCGTGTCGGCGATCACCGAGTCGACGACGCCCTGGCGCACACCCCATTCGAGCATGCGATAGACGGGAAGCGTCCGGACATTGGCCACGAACTGCCGTTCCTCGGCCGCCAGCGCAGCGCGCGTGCGGATCTTGGTGGCGATCGACTGCATGCGCTCGCGCGCCAGGACGAGCGCACCGCGTCCGCTGCCGTCCTGCGCGCAGTCGGCGCCAGTGGGCGGGAAATTGAGCGTGCGGCGCTGGACGCCCCCCGTCAGGAAATCCTGCGCGCTTTCCGGGTCCTGCGCGGGGCATTGGGGGATGGCCGTGAAGAGCGGCACTCGGTCGCCATCGTCCCAGCGCATGTACACGTCGCCGACCCGGGCACGCATCACGCTCGCCCAGTCGCCGGCGCCGACCCGCTGCGCTGCGTGGGCGAGAAGCGAGCCGGTGCGGAAAATGTCCGTCAACTCTGCCGGGCAGTTGGCGAGCGCGTCCTTCAAATCCTCGGTGGGATTGTTGTTGTTGGCCTCGATCTTCTCGCGGCTCTGCTGGTAGCTCTTGGCGAACCCTTGCTTGACCGAGCGATAGCCGGTCATCTCCTCGATGATCCCAGACATATTGTCGTCGCCCTTGGCAATCTGCACCATGCGGTTGGCGAGCCGGCAATCGTTGACCTGGATCGAGTTCAGGAAATTGGTCGCCGCTTCCATCTTCGAGATGATGTTCCCCATCTTCTCGTCGAGCGTCTCGAGGAGATACTGGAACGCGACCGCGGGAGCTGCCTGGAGAATGCTTTCGAGCTTCTGGACGAGATAGTCCGGATCGAGGAACGACATACCGCCAAGGAACATGTCGATCCCGCCGCAGCCGGCGCGGACCTTGGGCAGGCTGACCGACATGAGATAGTCGTTGTGGACATCGACGCGGCCCGACATGCCACCGGCCGTGACGTAACCCCGCGTCTGGTCCTGGAAGCTGCCCGGCGACGTATAGGTCACATTGTCGAACCAGCTCTCGGCCCAGCTCTGCGCGTGAGCGGGAGCTGCGGCAACGATCGTCGCGAGGGCAAGGGCGATCAGCGAACGGACGATGGCGCGGTGGCAAGCGAACATGGCGGACTCCGGACGATTGGGGATGACGAAGGAAGGACCGAGGCCGCCATTGCTCAGCGCCTTCCTGCACGCTTCGCCGACAGCCCCACGATGCCGGTGAACTTGGACATGGCCCGGACGCCGACGTCGGGCCTCACCCCCGTCAGCATCTTCGCGGCCAGATAGAGATTGCGAGCCAGATTGGGCGAATGGTCGGTGCCGATCGCCACCGGCACGACACGCGCATCGTCCGCCATCGGCCGCACCCAGGCGACCGGATGCCCGACCCAGGGCAAACCGAGGCGTCCCGACCGGATCATCGCCTCCTGACTGCCGATGGTGCGTACCTGCCAACCATAGCGCGCGCCCAGCGCGGCCAGCTTTGTCCAGAGGTCGCCGCACGGTATGCAGCCGGGGCTTGTCGTCATCTCGATGATGAAGGCGGCGCCATGTCCGCGTAGCGTTGTCGTGAAGTCATCTGGAAAGTCACGCGTGACAGGAACGCGCGAGAGCCAGGCCTGCAGGGTCTTCGCATCGCCGACCGGGTGGATCGCCGCTCGCATCGCGTCCTCGCGGCTAACGGTCTGCGCGGATACCGAGCCCATGCCGATGACGAGGCCCGGGATGCCGAGGAGGATGAGACCGCGCATCATGGCCTCGGCTCGCTGGAGGTTTTCACGAGATCGCCGCCGAGCGCTCGCGGATCGGTCGCCGATACCGGGCCGTTGCCAAGCGCATCGAAGAAGCCCGCATCCTCCCCCGGACCGGTCATGAACTGTTCCGGCCGGATGTCGCCACGCAGCAGGCGGACCGCTTGATAAGCCATCTGCGCGAGGTTGGGATAAGCCTCGACGCCCGAGGCGATGATCATGCGCTGCTGACTTCCTCGGCGAATGACCATCGTCGTCGGTGTGATCTCGACTCCAAACCGCTCCCTCAGGTCGGGCCGCTTGTCCAGATCCATGGGCGTGACCTGCCAGCCCATCTCTTCCTGGAAGCGCTGGATGATCGGCCACTGGACACGGCAATAGCCGCAGGTCGAACGTGAGAACATGACGAGTGCGAACTCGCCGGCATGCGCGCGCAGATAGGACCGGCGAGTGGCGTCCTTCTCTGCGGTCAGCTCGGAGCGCGCGTCGCCCACCATCGGATTTGCGGACTTCGAGTTGAGTTCGGGATATTGCAGCATCGCGATCTGGGTGACGCCGGCGAACGCTCTTGCCTTGCGCCGCGCAAAATCCTGAAGCCGCCAGAAATCCGCGACGGCATCGACCGTCAGCACCGTTGCTGCATAGTCCCGCTGCTGCTCGATGAGCTTGCGAATCTTCGGCGGCGTCCAGGTGGCCAGCTCCGCCATGGGCGGGATGACCGGCTTCACCAGCACATCCGCTTCATCCGGCTTTTCGGGAGGCGCAGGCGGCGCCTGATACCACCAATAGCCCTGCTTGGACGCCACGGCAGTCGGGCTCGCCCCTTGCGCACTGACTGATTGGGGAACGGCGAAGAAGGCTGCCCCGGCCAAGCCCACGACGACAAGCCGATGACGAGGGAAGTACAAATGTATTGACATTGTCGTGGCAAATCGCCAAATGCCGGCAAGGAGTTTAGCGATATGGCACAGCACGCCCGTTCCGACCGAAGCGCCTCTGCGCGTAAGGACGATGTCATCCAGATCAGGGCTGCAGCCGAGCTCAAGGCGATGCTCAGCCGCGCCGCTTCTCTGCGAGGCCAGAAACTGTCCGAGTTCATGCTTGCGAGCGCGCGGCGGGAAGCCGAGGCCGCCATCCTCGATCAGCGAACCTTCTTTCTGGATGCCGAGCAGCATGAGCAGTTTCTTAGCCTTCTCGATGCGCCGGCCGTGCCGTCGCCTAGCCTTGAAAAGCTGATGAAGCGCGAACCGCTCTGGAATCGATGATCGGACGCGTCGCTCATTTCCATGTCCACGCGCCGTGTTACGCCGCCTGAGCGATTGAACTTCGACCATGATGTCGATGCGTTCCGCAATGGACGGCACGCCTCGCTCGATCTTTGGCTCAACGAGCGCGCGCTCGCCAGTGAAGGCGCTTCGGCCCGCACCTACGTCGTGTGCGGTGCTGACCGGCCCAGTCAAGTTGTGGGCTATTATACGATCACGACCGCGATGGAGGAGCGTGCGGCGCTGCCCACGGCAAAGCTGCGAAAGGGCATGCCGGACAAGGTGCCTCTCCTTCTCATCGCAAGGCTGGCCGTCGATTCCGCCTTCCAGGGGCTTGGCTTGGGTCCCGATCTGCTCGCCGACGCGCTCCGCCGCTGCGCGGCCGCCTCGGAGATCGCCGGCGTTCGCGCCGTCATCGTACACGCGATCGACGACGATGCCGTCGGCTTTTACGAACGGCATGGCTTCATCGCCTCGCCGTTGGGAGAGCGCGTTCTCCTGATGCCCATCGAGGCCGTCCGGGCCTTGCAAGACTGACGACACCCCGCATTGCGTAGGGGCGATCACAGCCTCCTGAAGATCGCCAGAGTCACTCCGCTGCGGGATGTGCTCGGCGAGCGTCCGTTGATCGCGCGCGGTCACAGGATGCGCTCCATGCGGGTGAGACGCGCGATCGGTAAGAGTCCAAAATAACGGCTGTCGAATCCGCGCGGATGCGTCGAACCCACATAGACCATGCCGCGCGGAATGATTCCGCTCCAGCTCATATGCTCGAGCTTCATCCCGTTATGGGCTTGCGGAAGGCTCACGCCCAGGAGCACGCCGTTGCAATAATAATGACCGTCTCTGCTACGAGGGATGAGGGGCGAGGGGGTCTCGAACATCGTCAGCCGGTCGCCGGCCATGCAGAGTGCATGCTTGGTGACGGACACCGGCTTTGGCCCGGCGATCGGGTGATGAAGCGTGAACATGACATAGTCGCCGCGTGCAATCGGCCCCGGGCTCTTGTGCACCGCGAAAGCCTCGATCGACGGCGACATGACCAGAGTGACCTGCGGGACGACGAGCGCCGCGAACAGCGCAGGGGGCAGGACGACCAGCATTGCCAGCCACAGGCGTTCGGGTCGCGCCGGTGCGTCAGGGCCGGGTGCGCCCAGCGCCACCGCCGCTTTGCGCGGCAATCGGCGCAGACGCGGCCACAGGCCGGCGATCGCCCTAGCGAGCGCGAGCAAGAGCCTGAGCATGGCTCACCTCCTCCTTCCCCCCGAGACGGGCATATTCTTCGAACATTCCCGAAAGCGCGCTGTCGCCGAAGACGACATGGGTCGCGCGGGGGCTTTCCTCGTCGCGCTCGCAATAGGCCTGGGTCGGATCGCCCGGGATCATCGCGAGCGCCGGAACCTGGGCGATCCCATGTTGGCGAAACACGATCGGATCGATGATGATCTGCACGTCGCGCATCACGCAGTTCGGGCCCTCGCAACCCGGGTCAAGCCTAAGGATTTGCGCCGTCAGCTTCGCCATCGGGCCCATCTTCCTGAGACCGCCGGGCACCCCGCGGAATGCCATGACGCCTCGAACCTTTTCGAGCTGGACGGCATAATTGCGCAGTGTCGAAATCGGCATGGACGAGGACACAAACAGGACCGGCACCCATCCCGCTGCGGCCACCGGCGGCGCAGCTTTGGCGAGCGCCAGCTCTTCCGCCGGCTCTAGCCCGAGCGCCCGACGCAGCGCCTTGGCCTGCCGCTCACGCTCGGCCGCGAGACTTGCCTCGCCGCGCGCCTGCGCTGCGCGAGCGCGTGCTTCCATGTCCGGCTCGGCAAGTCGCTTGTGCAGGCCATCGAACGCGCGCCTTCGGTCGGCGGGATCGTCGGTCCGCGGAAGCCTGGGATCGGGAAGTTGCGCCGCATCGTTCTTGCCGCGGGAGACCGCGCGCTCCAGCCGGTTCATGCTCGCTTGGCCTTGGTCCGCGGCGGACTGCCTCGCAGCGCCGCGAGGGGCGTCACTCGCGAAGCTCTGCGCGAGCGCGGCCGTCGCCACGCCCAACAGCAGGCCCATGCAGGCGCTATGGATTGACCGCTTTGAGATACGCATCGATGCGCTTCCCCATGTCGATTTGGATTTCGGATTGGGCGCGGGCTTCGATGTCCGCATAATATTCGGAGAGATCCATCTTGCTGAAATCGAGCGCCTGAAACTCCTCCGGCGTGAACCCGCGACACATCGGCTTCTTGGCCGTGCCCCATAGGTTGCCGTTGAAGGCCTTGAGCTGGGGACGGCCCTGTTCCTGGATGATTCGGCCGAGCTTGGTGTTGAAGCAGCAATGGCCACGGGCCTTCTGCAGGCAGACGCCAAGGAAGCTCGAGGTGCAGTAGCTGCCGATCTCGTGGCACATGCCTGACGAGCGCAGCATCGCCGTCTCCATGTCTTGGCTGTCGCAACCCGCGAACAGGAACTCCATCATGAAGTTGATCGCCAGGCTGACGGCGATCGAGGTGGGGTCGAGGCCCACGATCAGCGCATTGGCGCCGGCACTCGCGGCCTGGCTCGCGGTCGCACCGGCCTTGAAGGCGACATAGGCAGCCTTCATGCCCGTGAACACGCCCTTCGCGACCGCGATCTTGGTACCGATCGACGAGATGGAAGAACCCATCCCGTCCTTCACGATCTTGCCCTTGTCCTTGCAGCAGTTCGCGAAGGTGGTCGAAAGCCCGGCGGGCCGGCACCGCACTCCGCGTCCCGAGAATATCTCGATCTTTCCCAAGCAATTGCCGTCGGCATCGACGCCGCCGTCCGGCGCGGTGCCTGGATCGTCCATCGGCGGCTCATCCACGATGGGATTGGTCGCGAGATCGGCACACTGATTGGGCGAGCAGGCCGGCGCGCCACCCTCAGTCTTTACGAGGCAAGCATATTGCGGGCCGACCGGGCAGCTATATTGGCCCATCGCATCCGCGACGCAGGCGACCTCCTGGATCGGGCAAGCCCAAGCGCCGCTGGTGGTGGAACGGCAGCTCGCCTGCTCACCTTCATCGGCCGCATCGCCGTTATTGTTGAGATCCGCCGCGCAGATCTGCTGCGCCCTGGCGGCACTGGGGCAGACGAGAACGAAACCCATGCCGAGCACCAACGCGAGCGCGGCGCCGCGCGGATCGAGATACCAATATCTCGTTGTCGGGCGGCCGTTCATTGCACGCTCCCCGTGCAGACCATGTCGGCGCCGGCGAGGCGCACGGTCTGCATCATCACGACCGCTTCGGGAAAATCGTCGAGGCAACCGCAGGCGGAGACGACCTCCTCACCGGGGCCTGCCGGGCATTGATTGTCCGCAGTGCAGGCGTGGAAGAAGGTGTCGTAGCCGATCGGCACATTCTGTTTCGCACCCACGACGCCATCGGGCGCCGCCTCGCTGTTGGCCTTGGCCGCGCGGGTCTTGCACACGGGCTCGCAGGCCGCGACCGAGCCCCGGTCGGGAAGGCTGAAGGCGCGCGTCGATGTCGCATAGCTTCCGTCGCTCTGGCGCGTCCGGTCGGCCAGCATCGTCTCGGTCGAATGGTCGATGATATAGGCGCCGCGGCTCGTGTCGGGCTTCGCGATGTCATCGACCGCGCAGCGATAGGTGCGGTCCTTCAGGAAGAAGTCGCGCGTGAGTTGTGTCGGGCAGCTCGGTCCGCCCAATATGCGGGTCTGGGGGAGGGGGCGTAGCCCGGTCACGACGCCGTCGATCCACGTCTGGACACCATCGACCAGCTCGCTGTCGAGTTTGCATTGCGGATCGGAAGCGATCGCGCCGCAACCATCGACGACCTGCTCCAGCGTCTTGCAGCTGTTGTCGACGTCGACATGGACCTGCGCGAAGCCTTCGCCGCCCTCCGCGACCGCGACGCGCAGCCAGATCTCATGATCGCCTGCGGTAAGATAAGGCCGCAGATCGAGGTTCGGATAGGCGTAGAAGGTTTTCTTGAGTTCGCATTTGCCCGGAGGAAGGCCAAGGCTAGTCCAAGCGGAGGGGCCCGAGCCGATGAACTGCCCATCGATCCGCACCTGCGCCCAATCGTCGGCGAAGAACTCGGCAAGCCGTGCGTCGACGATGCGGTCGGGGTCGTTCACATGCAACGTCATGCGGAAGTCGATGAGCGTGCAGCTTCCGCCGGCGAGGCTGTTATCCGCCGGTGAGCCCATCAGGAAATCGAAGGACGAGCCGTTCTGTATCGTGGAATAGCCGCCCGAGGTTCGGTTGATGATATCCTCGGCGCCGGGCTTCAACACGGTCACCCGCCGCTCGATCGAGCAATGGCGATATTGGAGCGCGGTGCCCGTACCGGTCGCCGACCCCTTGAGCGCCTGGAACACGGAATTGCTTGTGGACGCGGCATAGGCGTCCGACGCGATCGTCGCGGGATTGGCGCGATAGGCGGTCTGGGGAAGGTCGGGATTGGCGGAGCAGGCGGTCGACCTGGCGCCCACATAGCGGATGGAGGGGCCGTCGATCACGGCCTCGGCAACGCCGTAGCGCGGGTCGGCGGTGGTGAGCGCGCCAATCATCCCGCCGCCAAGGTCGCGCAGCACCGAGGCCATATTGCCCCAGGCGAGGTTGGTGCCGCAGCTATTGTTGAGGCAATAGCATCCGGCGAGCTTGGGCATGTCGACCGAGGTCAGCTTGAGCGCTCGCCCCCCGTCGACATCCCAGCGGAAGAAGCTGCACCCATTCCAGGTGCCGGGCTGGCAGGAGACGATCCCGTTCGCGCAAATGCCCGATACCGGGACGGGAAGGTTCGCCGTGCTGTCGACCGTTCCGTCGAGATCGGTGTCGCGGGCGATCGTGACCTTGCCGAGATCGCCAGTCCCTGCCGGTTGCACCAGCACCTCCAGCATCGACGCGGTTTTCTGGCAGGCGATGTTGGGCGCGAACGTGCGACTGTTGCCGACCGTCGAAATCTGCTGCCCGGCCAGGCCCGGCGTCACATAATTTTGCTGAAGCGCGTCGCTATCGCCGCTCTTTGCGCGCGACGCTTCGGCTGCGGCCCGGGCGCGCTCTTCCATCGTCTGCGCCGCTGCGGGCGCGGTGAGCGGGATGGCCAGCGCGGTCGCTAGGACGGAACAGGCGGAGAGGAAGCGCCGATCCCATCGGGGGAGCGTTGCGGCCGCGCTGGCCGGGGGTGGAGCGGCGCCGCCAGGGGGGCATGGCGACGCCGCTCCGGTTCCGCACGGAAGCCATCGGCCGTAGGGGCCTTGGCGAACAGACCTCCGGAATGGACGGCTGTCTCGCGCGGAACACGGCGGAAGCGACCTGTTCATGGCACGGGTATCCCGGCGCAGCAGATCACCTTTTCGAAGAGCATGAACTGGGCGTTGTCCTTGCCCGGCGCGTGCTTGGCTGAAGACCAGAGCGCGCCGGGCCTGCCGATATTGACGCACTTGCTGCCCTTTACCGGCTCCATGATCTGGAGCTTGTAGCGGGACTTGGTCCAGACGGGCTGGGGGATGAAGGAGCAGCCGTCCGCCGAACTGATGGTGAGCGCGCCCAGCCGTCCCATCATGAAGACCCCGCGCGCCGCGAGCCCCGCCCAGGCCTCGACGCTGTCGTCGAAATGGATGTCGCCGGCGATCGGATAGGTCGCGCCCCAAGAGCCCATGCACCAGAACAAGGGGTCGATCACCTTGCCCGCCGCTGCCGCGGCGCTGTCGCCCATGCAGGCGAGACCGGCGGCGGGATTGCCGAAAAGAATGCCTTCGGGCTGGATGATCGCGCCGAGCGTGCCCGACTGCCAGGTCGGCAGAACCTCGGTGATCATGGCGACGTCGAAGCCGTCATTCTCGAGGCACGGCAGGTCGGTGAACATGTCGAGCATCGCCCAGACCGGCGAGATGTAGTAGTGCATCTGCGCGAACATCTTGCGGGTGTTAGTCCCGTCCGAAATCGACGACTGGCTGCCTTGCAGCTTGCCGCCGGTCGGCAGGAGATCGGCGCCAAGCGCCATCATGCAGCCGGGTTCGGTCACGATGTCGACCATCCGGTTCGGCGACCAATAGGAGACCTTGACACCGAACCAGAACTGGAGACCCTTGCGGCAGGCGCACAGAGGCTTGGACGAGGATTGTGCGTCAAGCGCCTTGTCGAGCTTGTCGAAACTCCCCACCCGGATGCCGCCGACCGTGATCGGAAAGATGCAGGTCCAGCGCACCTTGGTGATGGGGTTGAAGACCGTGCCGGCCTCGCATTTGGAGGCATGGGCCTGACTCGGCCAGGCGAGCGTCATCAGCAACCCGATGACGAGGCCCGCGACGAAGACGGGAAGACGCCCGATCATCGCGTCGCTCCTTTCGCCGCAGTCGCGGCAGCCCGGCTCTTGGGGCCATATTCGGTGAGGACGAGGCGCGTGCCGGACTGCTCGATGATGACCGGAGCCACGGTGAGTCCCAGACGCTGCTTGACCCGCTCCTCGAGAATGTAGATCGGGCGGCCGGTCTTTTCGCTCAGATCGATCGCGTCGCCATTCTGTGCCCCAAGCGCGGAGAGCAGGATGAAGTCGCTCGCCCGGGCACTACGGAGCGCCCAGCCAAGGTCTTGGCGATGCACGACGACAAGGCGCTGCGGCAGCTTCACATAGGTCAGCGGGTTGAAGGCGAAGCCCTTCGGGTAGAGCGTCTTGCCGCCCGGGAGCGTGATGTCGAAGTCGAGCGTGTAGAAGGGGACGACGCTGCGCACGCGATCGGCGACGGCGACGCCGAGCGGCGCCGCCTTCAGAGCGCTCCATTTGTCGCGCGGGCCGAACGCCTTGCTCATGTCGCTGGGCAGAGTCGCGACCTTGGCCTCGATCTCGGCGAGCGCGTCGGGCTCCGCGATCGGCCAGGTTCGCCCGATCGTGCTGCGCGATTGGGCGCTGCCTGCGATCGGCGCGGCCGCAGGCAGCGTTGCCGCGACGGCCAGCATGCTGCCCGTGACGAGCACAAGAAGAGGACCGCGACGAACACGGCGGAGCGGATCAGCGGCCATGGCGCTGCCTCCAATGCCTCTCGGGAGGCTCGGGAATGCCGATGAGGGCCGCGACGAAGGCGGAAAATGCGAGCGGCGTCAGAATCCAGATCAGCGTGCCGGCATCGCCGCCGAGCGACGGCGACATGAGCAGCATCGTGCTCTGGACAGCCAGGAGCAGGAAGCCGCTGACGGTGAGCCGGATCGCCGATTGCGACGGCGCGGAAGAGGTAAGGCCGTTCATTGGCCTCTCCTTCGGCGCAGACGGGTCATCAGCTTCGCGGTGCCTGCCGAGAGGCTGAGCAGCAGGAGACCGGTCGCCAGGCACGACGCGGCAATGATGAGGGAAGCGCGGAGCACCATCATCGTCGGTTGCTCGAGGAACAGCCCGGCGACGAGCACCAGCAGCCCCATCATCACCGTCTCGATCATCACGAGCCGGAAGCGCCACTGGAAGGATTCCGCTTCGAACCGCTCGGCAAGGCGCTGCTCGACAATTATCTCGATGGCTTCGTTGTCGGACCAGTTGAGCGGCAGCTGATCGGGGTGCGGCGTATGGCGTGCCATGGCGGTCATGCTCCCACGAGGCAGGACGCGGCGGGCGCGCCCAGGATCTGCGAGGGCTCGACGCCGGCGAGGCGGCAGATCGCTTCGAGCGGTGAAAGCTCCTGGCGCAACAGCGCCTCGAACGCGGCCACCTCGTCGGGTGCGGACGTGTTGATCCAGTAGGAGAAGGGATCGACCACGAGCCGGGCAATGCCGAGACCCAGGGGCGAGTCGATGAACACCTCGCTGTAGTTGGGCTTCGAGTTGCGGACCGACTTCAGGAGATCGAGGACGAACCCCGAATAGTCGAGGATCTTGTTGTCAACCGCCCGATCATAGGTCGAGCCCTGAAGCAGGAACCGCGTCGCGGCATTTTCGAGGATGACCTGACCCGTCCCGCCGAACAGCGTCAGGTCGTTCATCGACTGCAGCACGATGCCGAACGAACCGCGATATTTGCGCGCGCGCCGATAGCCCTGGCCGAATGCCTCGGCGAGGCGCGAGAGATCCTGCCCGTCAGTCCGGGTCATGAACTGCGCGGCTTCGTCGCATAGCACGAAGCGGGGACGGTCGCGCGCGGACAGGTAGAGTTCCTGCGTGACCGCGTTCACCACCACCATGACGATGACGTTGAAGAGGTCGGGCATCGCTTTGAGGCGCTCGAGCTCGAGCACCACGAATTCGTCATTGCGGATGTCGAGGGTCGACGGCCCGTTGAAATAATGGCCATAGGCGCCGCCCGAGCCGAAATCCCGCAGATTGAAAGCCAGCTCGCGTGACGTCGGCACGAGGTGGTCGACGCGGTCGAGATCGGTCTCGACGAGTGAGGGATAGGTGCCGAGCCACTCGCGCACGGCATCAATGCCATGATCGGCCCTCCCTGTGTCGATCGTCCATTGAACGGCGGACTTGAGGAGGTTCCATTCCGAGGTGGTGACGCCCTTGCGCGTCGAGGCGTTGGCCATCTCGGCGACGATGGCGACCGCCATGGTGATGGCCGACTGCTTGTCGTCGCCGTCGAGCGCCAGCCCCATGTCGAAGGGGTTGAGAACCAGATGCTCTTCGCCGATGTCGATATAGCGGCCCGAGCAGAGCGTGCAGAGTTTCCGGTAGCTGCCGCCGATATCGATGATACGGATGAGCGCGCCGCAGGCATAATATTGCTGGCAGAGATTGTTGAGCAGGAAGCTCTTGCCCGCTCCGCTCTCCGCCGAGACGATGAAATTGTAGTTATTGATCCTGGGGTCGAAAAGATCGAGCGTGACAAGCTGGCCCTTGCGCCCCGTGTAGAGAAGCGCCGGACGCCCGCCGCCGCGAAAGTCGGTCTGGATCGGCGCCAGCATTACCGCCGCTTTGACCGGCATGCGGAAGTCGCGCTCGAGCAGGCGCAGCGTCGCGCGGTCGGGATAGAGCCCGAACGGCAGGCTCATCACCAGCAGGGTCGGGTTGAGATAGCTCTCCTCCTGCATCGAGAAGGGCAGGGGTTCGCCCTCCCATAGTCGCTTGGCGCGCGCGGCGAGATCGCGGGCATGGGCACGGTCGCGACCGAACACCCAGATGGTGGGAATGACCCGGACGAACTTGCTGTTCCCCGCCTCGTCGAGGATCCAGCCGATCTCCTCGATCTGCTTGCCGACCTCGACGGCGAAACTGCCCGCCGCCTTCTGCGCCGAGAGGATCTGCGCCCGTTTGTGGATCTCGAATTGGGAATGATCGAACAGGATATTGAGCGTATAGAGGAAGGGGCCGCCGATCTGGTCGCTATCCTCCGAGGCGCCGCGCATCCCGCCCATCAGACGGTTGGCGCGCTCCGCGGTGATGCGCCGGGCCGGCGCCTTGGGCGTCAGGCAGCGTGCAACCTGGTTGCCGAGGAAAACCTCCGCGCCCTCGAACACGAGATCGGGGCCTGCATCGATGATCTGCTTGGCGATCGGCGGCGCGCCTGTCGCGGTGCCGTCGGCGAAGACGCCAGGGGCCTGCGTCGCGACGCCGTTGAAGACGCGCCGGTAGAAGGCGACCATCTCCTCTGGCGGGAGCCGGCGGATGCCGAGCTTTGACAATTGTTCCTCGACCTGCCGACGCAGATCCTCGCCCAGCGGCCGGCGTGTCTTGATCGACAGCAGCGTGCGGAAATTGCGGACCGAGATGCCGTGCAGGGCCTTCAGGCCATGACGCCCTTCGCTGAGATACGCGTGGGTGTGACGCGCGGAGGCCTGAATGAGCGGATCGTCGCGGGTCTTCAGATCGAGAAACGCGTCGAGGGCGTCGTCGATCAGCGGATCCGCGAAGGTATGGAGCTGCAGGACTGTCCCGTCGGGGAAGTGGATATTGAGCAACCCCTGCAGCGCACTCTGGACATGCGCGAACATATAGGCGGTGGGCACCAGCTCCCAGGCATGGCCCCAAGTGTCGTCGATACAGAGAAACGCGTTGGTTTCCTCCTCCCAGGCCACAAGCGGCAGATAGTCGGAGAAGCTGTCGCGCCGCACGGCATTGCGCAGCCGGCTAAAAGTCAGGCCACTCATGGCTGCGGCGCCGGCGGCACGATGGCCGGTGCGGGTGGAGTCGTCCCTGCCGGTGCGGGCTCGCCATCGGGTGCGGCGATATCACGCACCTGGCCGAGGATCGGTGCCTGAGCCGCACGATCCGGTGCGGCGACAAGTGCGCCGCCCACGACCCAGACCGGCTTGTCGACCACCGAATAAACATAGCGCGGCATGTAGAGCCGATCCGGGCGCTGCCGATCGGCATAGGGAAGGATTAGCGTCCGGACGGTCTGCGCGGGCTTGAGCATCGGCGTGACCGGCGCTTCGATCAGGCCTTTCAGCTCACGATAAACACTGTCGCGATAGCTGCCATAGGCGTTGCCCGCGCTTCCTGCGCGCGATCGGGAAACCGCTCGGTCGGCGTCCTGCCCGCGCAGCATGGCACGGTCATTGGTAACCTTGGGGTCCGACTTCGAGGTGACGCCGGCAACCGCATCCGCATAGGCCCGATCGGGATGGATGCATTGGCCGTGGTCGCTGTTCTTGCAGTCGAACTTCTCCGAATAGGGCGACATCATCGAGCCGACCGTCGCGCATCCGCTCAAGCCCGCGAGCAGGCTGAGCGAGAGCAGAGACCGATGGAGAGACTGGTGGGCCAGCAAGAGCATGGCGGAACCTCCTGTAAGATGGGGGGAGCGTCGCATCAGAATTTGGCTCCGACCGACGGCTTGATCTCGAGGGCGAGGCCTTCCTGGATGACGACCACGACATCCTTGGCCGCGCCGACTTCGACCACCGGGCCGGCCTGGCGGGCGAGATCGAGATAAAAATCGGTGAGCTTGTCCGACGATTTGGAGAGCCCGCCGGCAACGCCCGACTTGACGGCATCGCCCGCGTCGAGACTGCGCACGCTGCCAAGCGCCGAGGTCGAGAGGCTCCCGAACGTACCTTCGACCGACTGCGAAATGCCGGCGATCGTCCCGGCGATGAACGAGCGCGCGAGCGTCGCGCCGGCGCGGGTCACGACCTTCCCGGACAGCCCCTTCTTTCCATCGGCATCGACGAAGAAGCCCTTGATCGCCTGGTCGACCACCGCGTGGCTCTCGAAATCGACGCACGAGATCGAGACGAGCTGGATCTCGACCCGCTCCTTGGCGAGGCTGCCGGTCGCGTTGCCGATGACGAAGCAGCCGGCGAGATTGGCCTTCACCTCATTCGGAAGCACGGCGGGCGCCTGGACCCGGGCGATGATCGGCTCGGGATTACTGGTCGCGTCCCGGCTTGCCAGCGCGTCGATACCGGTCAGCAGCCGCGCCTTCATGAAACCAGGTGGCAAATAGATCGTCCGCTTCGCTTTTTTTGACGCGGCCCCGCCGCCCGCGCCTCCCTCCGCCGCTTGCGTGGCGGTCGCCGCGCCGATCGCGCCAACCTGCCGTTCCGTGGGCGGCGCGGGCGGCGCGGGTGGTGCCGCCGGAGCAGTAGGCGGCGCAGGGATTTCGTCGGCTGCGCCCCTGGCCTCGGGAGGAGCGGGCGGGTATAGGTCGCGATCGAGAGCGTCGGATTGTTGCCAAGCTCATCGAGCAGCCGGTTCAGACTGTCGCGCAGGCCATTATACGCGCTGGGATGCGCGATCCGCAGCAGTTCCTGGAACTGCCGGTCCGCCGAATAAGCGGAATAGGTGCCGGCGAGGCCCACGATGTTGAACGTGATCGAGCGGAGATAGCTCTCCGACGGTTTGTTCCCCGTCACATAGAGGTCGCCGTCTGCGCCGAAGGGCACGATCACGGTGCGCGTGTTCTGGTTCGAGGTGTAGATGAGCGTGCCGAGCACCGCGGTGATGCCGAACAAGCCGGCGATCGCCACCTTGAGCAGCCGGTTCTCCTCGAACAGGTTGGCCGATCCCTGCAGATAGCGATGCAGGTGCCAGCTCGGGCGCGTGTCGCCGATCATGTCGGCCGCTGCCTTGCGTCGGAATGGATGTGCCATCTCGCCTACTCGAAGAAGCGGGTCTGGGTCGGACCCGGATAGTTGCGGAAGCGGGCAAGGCCCCATCGCCAGGCCAGGTGCGGGATGAAGCCGCGCGGCTTGGTCCGCTTCCAGGGAATGAAGAGGAGAAGAGCGCCGATGAGCGACCAGCCGATGATTCCGCCGACGATGACCGCGACGAAGATCACGCTCATCACGACGATGAACTCCTGACTGTCGAACCAGAGGATCTGGACCGGCCGGTGCAGGAACTGCGGAAGTCGTTCGTCCACGCCCTTCTCCCTTGCTTCACCACGCTGCTGAGCGTGGTCTTCGGAAGGCGACCATCACCTTCCGTTGCGGTGGACGGGCGCCGGCGGACCGGCCACCCGACCTGTCTTCAGATCAGCATGCCGAAGGTCTGGAGGATCGAATCCGCCTTGATGAGGCAGACCGCCGCCACGATCGTCGGGATGCCGATCATGATGTTCGAAAAGAGGCGCGAGACGCCGAACAGGAAGGCGGCAACGCCGCCCACGAAGCCGAGCGGTCCCTTCACGCCCTGGTTCACGACGATGTCGTAAATGTCGTAACCAAGGTCGCCGGCGGCCGGCGCCTGGAAGGCGTGGGCGACGCTCGTGCCGGCGATCGCGGTCAGAAGGAAAAGGACGGCCGCGTCGATCGTGCGGAACGTCCTTCCCCGAAGCAAAGTCAACATATTCAGTCTCCTTGTGGTCACCAGAGCCGTCCAGATCATGCTTGCCGGTACCGATCGGTGGTCGTGTCCGGCCGGCGGCTTCGCTGGACGGCCCCTGGAGGCGCGCTGCCGCCGGCATCCCGGTCCCTCGTCGGCACTGCATTCGCCGCGCGCGTGCGAGATCCGCCAAAGTCGTTGGGGCCGCCCCTTCAGGGACTCGGCTTGGGTTTCCGGCTTTCGGTCTCGAGGAACGCTTCGAGTTCGGCCTGCTGGAAGCCCGAAACGAGTTTGCCGTTGACGAAGAGCGTCGGCGTGCCTGAGACGCCCATCTTGCGGACGGTTTCGGCGTCGCGGGCGACCTTCTCGGCGCCGGGACGGCATTTGTGCAGCGTGGCGGGCTGAGCACCGGAGTAGACGGATTTGAAGGCCGCTTGGCTGTCCGGGGAACAGAGGATATGCTCGGCTTTCGCTGCCGCCTGCGGGTGAATACCGCTCACGAAGTAGACGAGGCGCTGGACTGGTTTCCCCTCGGCTTCCTTGGCCAGCCAGAAGCGTTCGAGCGCCTGGCAATAGGGACAGTCGGGATCGGTGAACTCGATGACCTTGGGCGCGCCTGCAGGCCCTATCACAAGGGCCTCTGCGGGATTGATCGCGCTGAGGCGCTTCCTGGCGCTCGCATCCTGCGCCAGCGCTGTCAGGTTGACCCCGTTCTTGTCGTAGATCGCCGCAAAGAGCAGATGCTGGCTCTCCGGCGCGAAATAGATGACTCGTCCACCGGCAATAGCCTGATATATCGGACCACTGACAGGCGCCGGACCGAAGTCCTCGAAGGTCAGATTGGTGAAGGTCTGGCGCAATTGACGCTGAGCCTCCGCGGCGGCCGCCGTGAGCGGCTCGGCGCTGTTCTCTTGCGCATTGGCGGGAGCCGATGCGCAAAGTAGCGCAGCCAGGATCAGTTTACCGCTGCGGGACATCGGAGGACTCCGGACGAACGAGGGAGGTGCGCGCGAAAATTCGCCTGTCGAGAGTGAGCGAGTTTCCGAGCTTGATCGCCGCCGACAGAGGCGCCGGTGTCGCCGCAGGGGGAGGCGGGACAGAGTCGGTCTTTTCGCGGATCGAAAAGCCGGTCTCGCCCTGGACGACCGCGAGTTGGGCCGTACGGGCGCAAGGATAGGCTTCCGCGTCGGGACGATAGCTCTGGCCGCTGGCGGGATTGGCGCCGATGACATGCAGAAGGGCTGCTGCAAGCATGGGCGGGGAGCATGGAAAATCCATGGCACGCGTCTCCTCATGGCGCCGCAAGGCGCTCGAGTCTGGGGTTTGGATGGTCCGGACGGTGGAGCTGGAGTTAGGTTCTAGACCTCCCCCAATCCGGTGCGTTCACAGCAATGGCGGTCTCGAACGACTGCCGCAATAGGCAGGGCACTGAAGTGCCGAAGCGGCGCAACAAAGAAGAGATAGAGCAGAACGGATCGAATGAAGTCGAGGAATGTCGAGACGATCAGATTTGGCGTAAAGAGGCACTATAATGCCGCTTTTGCCTCCGTTCGTCTTGCAAAAGCACCGATTCGGGTTCGCGAACGGGTGCCGGCGCACTAGTCAGGCAGGAGAGACAGGCAATGGGTCGAGCACGACGCAGCTTCAAACTCCGGCTTTCATCCGCAGGCCTTGACGTCCTGATCGATTCCCACTGCCATCTGATTCGCGTTACGCGCTCGCTGATCGCCTGGGGAACCACGCTTCACGTGGCGATCGAACATCTGAATACCCTACCACCGAGCATAATTGCCGACCAACTGAAGGAGCCGGAACTCGCCGGCTTTGGTGGAAGTGAGGAGCATCATGTCGGGGCGTCGCACCAGCTCTGGAATATCGCCACAAGCATTACCGAACGCGTCCAGGGTCACATGGCGGAAGGCCGGGCGCCGACCCTCGGCATGATCTACATCCTGGCGCTCCGGCAGATCACCACGGCCGACCAGTCGGCACTGTTGCGCGCGTTTGATCGCGCTCTACAATCGGGAGCCAGAACGCCTGCTATCCGGGATACCCATGATCTTGCTGGATAAATCCCGACAAGTTGGCCGAGGTTCCAGATTGACACTAGTGGTAAGTACACCTTAGCGTTCGACCTTACGGAAATGCCTTGGCGGGCGGAATCTCCCGTAAGGAGACGCGGATATGTCGCATTTGATAGCGACTTCCGTTGCTGAAAGTCCGATCCTGTATGTGAAGGTGCAATCGGGGCGGCAAATTGAAGAGGCACGGAAGAAACGGCGCCTGACGCAGCGCGATCTGGCGCGCGAGCTCGGCATGGGTGTGCGTTGGCTTCGTGAAATCGAAGCCGGCAATCCCCGTTCGCGGCTCGATGATCATCTTGTCTGCGCCTACAAACTGGGGCTCTCGACCGGCCATATCCTCATTCCTCTGCTCTTCGCGGGGCAGAAGATGTGCTTTCCACGGCAGTTGGCAACGGGAGACCTCAGCGATCTTGAGCGCATGTGCATCGAGATGATTGCGCAGCGAAATTTGGATCACCTGACCCAGGCTCTCACCCCGGCGTGGGCGAGTCCTCCGGTCCCGGCAGGAGCCGGACTATGATGTCGGCAATGGACCCTCCATTGCAGGAGCGTGTATATCTTGGGCTGAAGGCCGACTACCTGGCCGGTCAGTTCGTTCCGGGCAAACGGATCGACATCCAGGACCTCGCCAACCGGCATCACTCAAGCAAGACCCCCGTTCGCGAGGCTGCCTTCATCTTCGTTGGTGAGGGACTTTTCATGCACCATACAGATGGGGGATTCCTGGTCCCGATCATCGAGTCAGCCGAGCTCATTGAGCTCCTCGAGTGGCATATGCAGCTGATAATGGCGTGTATATCGGGTCTGAGAGAACCTGCGCTGCGACGTGCCCTTCAACAATATTCGAACATGGTCGAGGATTCCTCCGCGGTGGCTTTCGCGTCGCGGGCAATGGACATCTTTACATCACTGGCTGATGCAGGAGGAAATAACCAAGCATCAATCCATGTCCGTCGATTGAACGAACGACTCCACTACACCAGAATTGCTGATGCGGCCGAACCAAAGATTGCCGCAAGGGAACTTTCGGCACTCACCAACCCCCAAGTCGCAGATTTTCAAAAAGCTTTGCGAAGGAGAATAGAAGCGTACCATTTGAGGAAAATTTGTCATCAACAGAAGATTATCCAGACGGCTCCGGCGGCGCCGTAACGCAATCATCTCAACCATTTAATGGAGAAGCGATCCCAGCAGATTCCCGCGAACGGCCTCTCCGTCGCCCCGTTGCAGAATATCGCGACAGATTGACGTGATATTTTCGCGCCATCTGAGATCGGAACGGCACTATTCTCGTTTGCCGCCATTCCCGCGGCAGTTGATGAGGAGTGTGTCATGGAACGAAATGACGATCACAACATCGATCCCCTGATTGATCTCGGCTCGGTCGTCGAGGAAACCAAGGGCGGTGCCATGGGCGACGGCGACACTTTCAATTCGCTTCGCCAAGGCGGCCTCGGTCTCGACGACGACTGAAGCTGGAGGCGCGCGCTTGTCACGAGTGCGCGCCCCCGTTTCTGGGACAAATATATGCATTATCAATTGAGAGGAAACGTCGAGTATTGCGTCGCGACAGGCGAAGTAATTATCTTAGATGTCGAACGAGCGCGCTATCTCACACTTGCCCCAGATTGCAGAGACGCTTTTCTCAGGCTCCTCGACAGTCAAGGGCTGGTAGCTGATAGCGATCTTCGAGAGCTGGAAGTCTTGCGCCGTGGTGGATACCTCGTTGAAGGACCATCATCCGAATGGACTCGCAAAGCTTTAGACATTGCTCATGAAGATTTCCATACACCGCAAGGACAGAAACCACAGCCCCTGTTCCTTATTTATGCGATCACATCTCAATGGAACATCGCCGCGCGACTGCGCGTATCGAGTCTGTCGACGGTAATCAAATACGCTCGACGTCCCGGCATTCGATTATCGACCCGAGCCAAAGACTCTGATAGACTGATCCAGTTCATCGTGACCGGGTTTGAAAAGAGTTCTCTCTTGCTCGGCCGAACTGATCGTTGCTTAATACGATCTCTCGCAATGTTCACGATGCTGCAACGACGTGAAGTTCGATCCAGGCTTGTCTTCGGAGTTCGGGCAGACCCATTCGCCGCGCATTGTTGGGTCGAAAGTGGATCCGCAGTGCTCAATGATGCCGCTGAGCACGTCCGCTGCTTCACGCCGGTAATGGTCGTGCAATGACAAGCCGCTTCCTAGCGACGATGGGAAATCCCGAACGACACGGGGCAAGGCGACCCGCGGCTGACCAATTCCCTGGACTCATTCCTTTCGAGCCGGCAACCGACATTTTCGCCATGGTAGGCCCTGGCGTATCCATGCACATCTTACCCGGCGATACGGGGTGCGTGATCGGCACACTCTTCCATCGCTACGGTGCGCCGATCCCGCTGGAGCGACTCGATTACTCAGATGGACGGGCAATTCACTCTACTGGCGGTCGGCATTTGATTGACCGCTTTTGGGGACAATATATCGCACTTTTGCGCCTTACCGACGGAACTCTCGCCCTACGTGATCCCTCAGGTATGTTGCCTTGCGTGTATACGAACAGCGGTAGTCTGATTTGTCTGGCATCCGACCCGGCGTTGCTCGTTGAAGCAGGTCTTTTACGAGCGGAAGTTGACGACTGCGGAGTTGCCCGAGCGCTACTCTTTCCCGGCTTTCCCGACGAGAAGACGGCCCTCAGACGCGTCAAATATCTTCGTCCCGGGACGGGTGTCTATCGCCGGAGTGGCACGTCCGATGTCAAGACCTTCTGGACTCCTTGGAGCTTCGTTTCCACGAATCCCGAGGTGACCGCAGGGAGTAAGGCGGAGGAACTGGAAAGGACAATCCAGCAGTGTGTCACAGGGTGGAGTCGCCAACATGATCGCGGATTGGTGTGCGTGTCAGGTGGACTTGATTCGTCTATCGTCGCTTCAGCCCTGTCCCGTTCCGGCAATCATCTCTCCTGCTTGACTCTTGTTACCGATGACAAACTTGGGGACGAGCGCCATTACTGTGCCACGCTTGCTGAGCATCTGAACGCAGATCTAGTTGTAGAGCGATATAATATTGTCGACATTCGACTGGATGTCTCATCGGTTGTTCATCAAGCTAGGCCATTCGGCCGGCCCGACGCCCTTGCCTATGATGCGGCCCTCGTTCGAACTGCCAGGAAACTTTCGGCGAGCTGCGTTTTTTCGGGTCATGGCGGCGATAACGTCTTCTATATGAGCCATTCCGCGCGTCCGGTGGTTGATCGCTTGCTCACTGACGGCTTTTCTGCTGGGATCTGGAACTCCATTCATGACATTGCTGAATTAACTGGAGAGAGCGTCTTCAAGGTGATGAGGCATGCGCTCCGCAATTGGCGCAGGCGCAGCGAACCGTACTGCTGGAGACCCAGCGCGGCATATCTCTCTCCCGACTTAGTTGAAAAGCAACTCGCTGAGCCGGCTCATCATCCGTGGTTGAATCGTCCCGAAGAAGGGAGCCTCCCAGGAAAATCGGCGCAGATCGCGATGTTGTTGCGCATGCAGCACTCGACCGATGCTTATTTGGAGCGCTGCGGCATGCCGATCATCCATCCTCTAGTCTCCCAACCGATCGTTGAGTGCTGCCTCGGAATCCCCACTTGGCAACAGAGCCGGGGTGGACGTAATAGGGCGGTCGCACGTGAAGCCTTTGGGGCGCATCTACCCCATGCGATAGTTGACCGACGGCTTAAGGGAAGCCCGCAAGGTTTCATCCAGGAGATATATCAACGCTTTCTTCCGGCCATACGCGAGCGCCTATTAGACGGATATCTGGTCGCCTCGGGCATCGTGGATCGAACCGGCCTTGAGGCTGCGCTCCGCCAGACAACGAGGCACGATGGATCGGGAGTGCTTCGCCTGCTATTGCTGGTGGACACCGAGGCCTGGGTTCGGCATTGGCAGACCAAACGAGCTATCAGCAGTTTGCCTGCTGTGACTACGTCCTCAATGTGCGGTCTAGGGGGATACCGACAATTATCGGAACCCGGCACGATCTCTGATCAAACTAAGGATTCCACTCTCCCGGCTCACCAACACTGCACAGCCAAAAGTTGAACCACTTGAGGTTTCGTTCGTAGACTGCCAGCCGGTGAACTGGCTGCCACTTTACATGATATTCGTTTGGGAACACGTAGAGCGCCGCTGGTTTCTCGGCTTGACGAAGAGCAGTGAAGCTTGCCACAGCACCCCGAAACTCTGAATCGGCCTGCTGCATTAAGATTGGGAAGCCTACCCTGGAGGCTCCCTCGATCAGTGAAATGTGCGACCAAAACTCAGACCGGTAGTTGGCTAGCGTTGGCCAACCAATCTGATGGTACATATCCGATGTTGCCGGTCCAAAAAAGGCGTCCTGGAAAGGATCCCAGCAGCACCCGCTGACGGAGCCTGCTCTGAAGAGCCTGCTATTAAGGGCCGCAAACTGGACCGTTGACGAACCGTCACTTAGCCCCGTGATCCCAATACGTTCCCGATCCGCAATTCCACGGCGGATGAGCGTTTCCACGGCGGCTTCTATCGACGAAAGGACGCTGCGCCGATCCTTGAAGTCTTGCAACCGCCACCGTTCCCGCCCAATTCTGTCAGCCGCCGCTTCTTTAGGAATCTGAAAGTCAGGCCGCTGGACGCTCAAGACTGCGAAGCCGTGATTTGCAAATACCTGAATCGGAAACTCATCACCCACGCCGCCTCGAAGGAAACCGCGGGATACATATTGAACAACTATTAGCGGATAGCGCTTACCTGGCTCATACCCTACGGGGTAGATCAGATCGCCAAACGACTCTAGTCCGAAAGCGTTGCGCAAATTCAGCCGTTCAACTTCGCCGAGTGCGAATTTTCTAAATGTGGGGTTGGGGTCAAACAGGATGTCAGCGAGGCCCGTGCGTGGATCAAGAAGGATGACTTGCCTCGGAACTGTTGACTGCTCTCGGGCGCAAATCAGTCGTTCATTCGCCGGTTGACAGTCGATCAAGAGATCAGGGGTGGAGTAGAGGCGGACAGGGCTCTTCCGGCGCGGCTGCCATTCATACACCGCCATTTCGCTCGCGGC
Source organism: Sphingobium sp. PNB (assembly GCF_019873065.1). Lineage (NCBI taxonomy): Bacteria > Pseudomonadati > Pseudomonadota > Alphaproteobacteria > Sphingomonadales > Sphingobiaceae > Sphingobium > Sphingobium sp. PNB. Next base: position 398 of record NZ_JAINEZ010000062.1, on the reverse strand, counting down.
CCAGCCTTCCCTACGAATGAATTGGACGCGCCGCCCGTCGGACGTCCACCACAAGACATCGACTCCGCTGCAGGCCGTTGCCCTGCATAGGCGCGACGTGTGATCGGATTCGTTTACCTTGATATAGGCGCGGTCGTCGGGTGAACCTTCTGGGCCGTGAGCCCAGGCCACGCGACCATCGAGCGATACTGCACGCAATGTCGAGTCGAACCCACCGTTGCGCAAACTTTGGTCCAATCGATCCAATAGCCTCTCGCGCCCGGTCGCTAGGTCAACCTCATAGCGTTCCACGCGCGTCCTGATCACCGCCGAGGGTGCGCGGCGACTGACAGGATGCGAGCGTAGCGACAATCAAGATGAGAATCGGTTGTTGGGGTGTCGGTGAAGGGCGGAGGGCG
>NZ_JAINEZ010000061.1:0-32841 GCF_019873065.1 Sphingobium sp. PNB | reverse complement strand
CCCCTCCCGCCTGCGGGAGGGGGAATGTCCGCAATCCACCCAAAATCACCCAATCCGGCGAGTCTTGAATTTGTCCACGCCGGATAGCCGTTTCTCGACTTCGCTCGAAATGAACGGAGGTCGGGTGACTTTGGCGCCTGCGCAGGGCATGTCCTGACCATGTCCTCCGAATTTCCTGACCGCCCCTCCCTCATCGCCCAGGCTCGCGACAGCATCGCCAGAGGTTCAAAATCCTTCGCGCTCGCTTCCAGACTCTTCGACCGCTCCACCCGCGAACGGGCATGGCTGCTCTACGCCTGGTGCCGCAAATGCGACGACATCGCGGACGGGCAGGACCATGGCGGCACGATGCGCGGCGTCGCGGACGGTCAGGCGCGCCTCTCCACCATCCGCGTGCTGACCGGTTCGGCGCTTCAGGGCGAACCCACCGGAGACCCGGCCTTCGACGGCTTCGGCCTCGTCATGCGCGAATGCGCGATTCCGGAGCGCTACGCCCATGACCTGATCGAAGGCTTCGCCTTGGACGCACGCGAATGGCGCCCCCGCAGCGAGGCGGACATGCTGCGCTACTGCTACCATGTGGCGGGCACGGTCGGCTGCATGATGGCGATCCTGATGGGCGTCGATCCGGACGACGTAGCCACGCTCGACCGCGCCTGCGACCTGGGCCTTGCCTTCCAGCTTGCCAATATCGCCCGCGACATCAGCGAGGATGAGGCCGCCGACCGCTGCTACCTCCCGGAGGAATGGTTGGTCGAAATGGACATCCCGCCGGGCGAGCATATGAAGCCGTGGGTCCGCCCGCGCCTCGCCATCCTTGCCCATCGCATGGCCGGCATGGCCGCCGCCTATGAGGAAAGCGCCCGCCACGGCACCGGCGCCCTGCCGCCGCGATCCGCCTGGGCGGTCCTCGCCGCCGCCGGCATCTATGGCGACATCGCCCGAGAAGTGGCGCGCCGGGGCGACCATGCCTGGGACCATCGCGTCACCACGCCGAAAGGCGACAAGCTCCGCTGGGTCTTTCGCGCGGGCCTTCAGGTGCCGGGCCGCGCCCGCCGCTGGCCCGCCGGAACATCGCGGCCGGACATGCTCTGGACCCGCCCCCGGACCTGACAAAAAAGGGACCGATACTTGCGCATCGGTCCCAAGGCATGTTCGCAGGAGGAACAAGGTGGGGCGGGCGGGCCGTCCTTACCGGCCCGCCCTGCCAAACTTACGGGTTGTAGGCGCGCTCGCCATGTTCGCCGAGGTCGAGGCCTTCCAGTTCGACCTCCTTGCTGACGCGCAGGCCAGTGACCGCCTTGGCGATGAAGATGGCGATGGCGGTGCCGATCGACGCCCAGACGATGGTGGTCAGGACCGCTTCGATCTGGACGATCAGCTTGGCGCCCATGTCATAGTCCGCAGCGCCCGGACCGCCCAGCGAGGGCGAGTAGACGATGGCGGTGCCGATGGCGCCGATCATGCCGCCGATGCCGTGGATGCCGAAGGCGTCCAGCGAGTCGTCATAGCCGAGCTTCGGCTTGAGCACGGTGACGGCATAGAAGCAGACGATCGAAGCCACGGCGCCCAGGACGATCGCACCGAAGGGGCCGGAATTGCCGGCGGCCGGGGTGACGGCGACCAGACCGGCGATGATGCCCGAACAGAAGCCCAGGGCCGAACCCTTGTGGCCGTTGACGCGCTCGGCAAGCATCCAGAACAGACCGGCGGAGGCGGTGGCGACGAAGGTGTTGATCATCGCGAGAGCGGCCGAGCCATTGGCTTCCAGCGCCGAACCGGCGTTGAAGCCGAACCAGCCGACCCACAGCAGGCCGGTGCCGACACCGGTCAGCGTCAGGCTGTGCGGCGGCATCGGTTCCTTGGGGAAGCCCACGCGCTTGCCCAGAATGAGGCAGGCGACCAGCGCCGAGACGCCGGCGTTGATGTGGACCACGGTGCCGCCCGCGAAGTCCAGCGCGCCAGCCTTGAAGAACAGGCCGCTCGCTGCCCAGACCATGTGCGCGATCGGGAAGTAGACGATGGTCAGCCACACGATGGCGAACACCATCACGGCCGAGAATTTGATGCGCTCGACCACCGAACCCAGCACCAGCGCCACGGTGATCGCGGCAAAGGTCATCTGGAAGCTGACGAACACATATTCGGGGATTTCGACGCCTGCGGTGAAGGTCGCCGCCTGCGATGCGGGCGTGATGCCCTTCAGGAAGGCCTTGTCGAAGGTCGAGATGAAGTTGCTGAGGCCGCTGGTGTAATCCGGGCCGAACGCCATGGAATAGCCGTAGATCACCCAGATCAGCATGGCGAGGCAGGCCACGGCGCCGATCTGCGTCATGACCGACAGCATGTTCTTGGTGCGGACCAGGCCGCCATAGAACAGCGCCAGGCCGGGCAGGATCATCGCCAGCACCAGGACCGTGGAGGTCATCATCCAGGCCGTATCGCCCTTGTCGACGGTGGCCGCGGGCGCGGCGGCCTGTGCCCAGGCGGGCATCGCGGCGAACAGCGACAGGCCCATGGCCCCCGCGACGCCGCTAAGCTTCTTGGAAAAGGTCATTAATTCCCCCCTTACAGAGCGGTTTCGCCGGTTTCGCCGGTGCGGATGCGCACTGCCTGCTCGACATCGAGAACGAAGATCTTGCCATCGCCGATGGCGCCGGAATTGGCGGCGGCCTGGGTGGCTTCCACGACGCGCGGCGCGAGGTCGTCGTCGCAGACCACCTCGATCTTGATCTTCGGAACCATGTTGGTCGAATATTCGGCGCCGCGATAGATTTCGGTCTGCCCCTTCTGGCGGCCGAAGCCCTTCACTTCGCTCACCGTCATGCCGGCGATGCCGAGCGAGGAAAGTGCCTCGCGGACATCGTCAAGCTTGAACGGCTTGATGATAGCCATGACAAGTTTCATGTCGCCCCCTGTTACTGGTGTGCGACAAACTACTCAGCAAGAGGCGTGCCAATTCGTAAAAGGCGGGTTAATGCGGGCTTTTGATGCGGTGCGTCAAAACAGGGCGCTGAAAAAATGGGCAGCGTCAGGACGATGCTTAAAAATTAGGCACGGCCGTTGCCTATGATCAGGCCCTCCCTCAATTGGGATGAAGCCATCCGCCCAATCGTAACGAAGTCATCCCATTCGTCCGTCATGCTGAAACACATTCAGCATGACGGACGAATGGGGTAAAGCCTTACCAAGCCTTCACCAACTCCCACCTTCCTTCGCCGCTTCTTCCTCGCCCGGTCTGTTCGCGCGACCCAGCGTCGCATTACGATGCGGAAAGCGACCGAAGCGTTCAATCATCTCATAATGCTCTCGCGCAAAGGCCAGCGACTTCTCGTCGCCCGCTCCCTCGAACAGGCTGAGCGACAGTTTCTGGTCGTCCAGCGCCTCGCTGTGCTGGAAGGGCATGTAGAAGAACAGACGCCCCGCCCCGCCGATCTGGATGTCATAGCCATGGGCAACCGCACCGCGCGCCACTTCCCTGGCAAGAGGATCGGTCGAAAACGCCGCCGCCGATCCCCTGAACATGTTGCGCGGCAACTGGTCGAACAGCAACACCGCCGCCAGCGCGTCATCGGCCCGCTCCAGAAACTCTTCGGCGGGCAAATGGCGCTTTTCCTCCCATAATGCGCGGAAGCGCGCCTGACAGGCCCGGTCCAGCGCCGGATCATGGCTCCACCACCCCTGTTCCCCGATCCGGTTGAACCAGAAATCCAGCAGGGCAGCCGCCCAATCGGCGGTCACCGCATCATGGCTGTCGGTCAACATGTTCATGAAAGAGATAAAGACGCACTCTCACGGCTGGTTCCTCCGCCCGTGGCGTTGGTGCCTCAGGTCGCCGTGCCGCCCACGGTAAGGCCCTCCATCAGCAGGGTGGGCTGGCCCACGCCCGCCGGCACACTCTGCCCGGCCTTGCCGCACATGCCGATGCCTTCGTCCAGCGCCCAGTCATGGCCGATGCCGATCACCTTGGTCAGCGCCGTCGGCCCGTCACCGATCAGCGTCGCGCCCTTGATCGGCTCGCCCAGCCTGCCATTCTCGACCTTGTACGCCTCGGTGCAGGAGAAGACGAACTTGCCCGACACGATGTCGACCTGCCCGCCGCCGAAGCTTTTCGCGAAAATGCCCGACTTCATCCGGCTCAGCAGCTCTTCCGGATCGTCCTGTCCGCCCTTGATGAAGGTGTTGGTCATGCGCGGCATCGGCGCATGGGCATAGCTTTCGCGGCGGCCGTTGCCGGTGGGTTCGACGCCCATCAGCCGGGCGTTCAGCCGGTCCTGCATATAGCCCTTGAGGATGCCGTCCTCGATCAGCACATTTTCCTTCGTCGGCGTGCCCTCGTCATCGATGGAGAGCGAGCCGCGCCGGCTCATGATCGATCCGTCGTCGACCACCGTGACTCCCGGCGCGGCGACCCGCTGGCCCACGCGGCCGGAAAAGGCGCTGGTGCCCTTGCGGTTGAAGTCGCCCTCCAGGCCGTGCCCGATGGCTTCATGCACCAGCACGCCCGGCCAGCCCGGTCCCAGCAGCACGGTCATCTCGCCCGCGGGCGCGGCCACGGAACGCAGGTTGACGCGAGCCTGCGCCAGCGCCTCGTCAATGGCGCGGTTCCAGATGGCGGGTTCCATCACCTCATCGTAGAGATAGCGTCCGCCAATGCCGAACACGCCCGTCTCCCGGCGGCCATTCTCCTCCAGGATGACGGAGACGTTGAGCCGCACCAGCGGGCGGATGTCGGTCGCGGTAAAGCCGTCGGCGCGCACGATCTCGACCACCGACCAGCTTCCCGCCAGGCTCACCGACACCTGCGCGACGCGCGGATCGCGGGCGCGGGCGGCGGCGTCGATGGCGGCGCAGAGCGTCACCTTCTCGGCAAAGGGCACGATCTCCAGCGGATTGACGTCGGTATAGAGATGGCGGTTGGTGTGCTGCGGCGGCGGCGCGGGCTGCCCCTTGGCCGGATCGAGCAGCGTCAGCGTCTCGGCCGCCCGGCGGATCGCGGCTTCGCTGATGTCATTGGCATGGGCGAAACCGGTCATCTCGCCCGACACGCCGCGCAGGCCGAAGCCCGCATCGGTCGAATAATCGGCGGTCTTCAGCCGCCCGTCATCGAATCCGAAGCTCTCGCTCGCCCGATATTGCAGGTAGAGTTCGCCATCGTCGCAGCCTTTCAGCGCCTCGGCGGTCAGGCGGCGCGCGCCGTCGGGATCGAGGAGGCCGGGCCGGTAGAGCAGGCCGCGAGCGTCGGTGAACTGGGGAGCAGCTTCGGTCATGCCGTCCGATATAGGCGCGGCAGAGGCTAGAGCCAATCGACATTCAGCCCTGACGGCCTGCAAATGACGCTTTTCCGTGCTTCCGGTGCTCACCTACTTTGAGTAGGCTGCGCTCCGGGTCACGGAAAACCATCATTTTCGGCTCGTCATCATCTGAATGTCGATTGGCTCTAAGCCCAATTAAAAAGGCATTTCCGTCATTCCCGCCTTCGCGGGAATGACGATTTGAATGGGGTTGCCGTACTTAAAGGCTGGCGCCCGAAGGAATATCCGGCAGCCCGGCGATTTCCGGCGTATCCGCAACGCTGCCGGCCAGCACGAAGCGGCGGTCGCAATAGCCGCAGTCGATATAGCCATGCTCATCGATCTCAAGGAAGACGCGCGGATGGCCGAGCGCGGCGGGAATGTCGCCCGAACCGTCGCAGGAGACGCGGGACTTGGTGACTCGGATGATTTCAGGCGGCTGGATCATGGCCGCACCGATTAGCAGCGCTGGCGCTGCGCCGCAATATCCGTGGAGGCGGGGCTTACATCAGCAGCAATGGCGGCTTCTTTTTCGGGCAGGGCTTCTCCACGCCCAGGTCCACCGCCTTGGCCGGCGCTTCCCAATCCAGGCAATCGCGGGCGGCCGCCAGCGAAACCGGCGAAAACATCAGCAGGAAGGGGGCCACCGTTCCAGCGAGAAGAAGCGTGAGAGACATGATGCAAGTGCCTCACAAAAGCGTTCCGTTGCCGGAACCTTACGCCATTCCCCCGGCCGCGGGAACAGCTTTCTCGAAGAAGGGGGCATGGTGGGCGATGACGGGCTCGAACCGCCGACATTCTCGGTGTAAACGAGACGCTCTACCAACTGAGCTAATCGCCCGATGCCTGTCCTGATGCCAAGCGTCCGGTGCGCGCCTATCTACGGCAATCCGGGCGTCGGTCAAGCGGGGATGCGCACCGGTACGTCATGCGCAAAGGAAACGGCGGCTGGCGGTGAACCAGCGGGTCAGCGCCTCCGCCGTGTGGTCGGCCAGCGCGATGAAGACGCGGCGCCCGTCATGCGGATCGGCCTGCCTGTCGACAAAGCCCATCTCGGTCAGCGTCCTGATCCAGCGCAGCGCGGTGGTGGGCGGCACGGCCGATGCGATGCACAGGCTGGACACGGACACGCGCTCATGCTCCAGCCGCGCCGCCAGCAGGTCCAGCAGCATGTCCCAGGCCGGGTCAGCGAACAGATCGGCGGGCAGGAAATCGTCGCGCAATCGACGCGCCCGCAACAGGTCGCGCACCTGCGCCGCTTCCAGGGCCGCGGCATCGGCGGACTTGTCGGCGCTGCCGATCGGTTCCAGCGCCGGCATGCCGATATAGTCGCTCGGCTCGTCCGATATGCGGGGCCCCAGGTCGAAGGACGGCGTCGCATGGCGCGGGCGCAGCGTCAGCGCCTCCAGCGTGCGGGCGAGGCGGCTCACCTCGTCGCTCAACTGTTGCAGCCGCAGGCCTTCATTATCCCGGTTCGCCTCGTGCAGCGATCCGGACGGCCTCTGGCGGGCGGCCGCCAGAAGGGCGGCGGCCAGATCCGTATGCCCCGGCCGGCAAAGCAATTGCGTCCGCTCGCTGCGCAGGCAGGCATAGGCAAGATCGACGGTTCCCAGATCGGCCACCAATATGACCGGCATGTCGTTCTGCAGGGCCAAGGTCTCGATCTGCACCAGCAGCCGCTCGATCATCGGATCGGGCGTCGGGCAGAAGCACAGGATGATGTCGCAGCCGATCTGCACGTCCAGCCGGGTCGACGCCTGGTCCAGCGGCACCGTGCCCAGCAGCCGAAGGCCCGCCGCCTGGCTCAGCATCGCGGCGTCGTCCAGATAGATGTCGTCGGCCAGGATCAGCAGGCCCGGCCGCTCGTCCCGCGCGCCGAAGGGTTGGTCCAGGGATGCGCCGAAACCGATCTCATCATGATCCAAACCCACGCCGAAAATCTCCATCCTGTTTGTTCGAGCTTATCGCAACGCCGTCGTTACGCAGCCAAACCATTCTCCATTATGGAGATAATGCCGCCCATCGCGTTCAGGGAGCGCCCTGTAAACGGCTCTTTTCCAGCCTCACCGTAACGGACCGCCAAAATGGAGCCTCGATCCCCGCCGAAATGGCGGGAATGGCGGCATTCCCTTAGTTCATCCGAAATGGATCAAGTTTTGCGCGTTCTTTTGCTCAAACCGCCTTTTGCTCAGACAGCGGTGCGCCGGGCAAAGTCGATATAGAGCGTGCGCAGCCGCATCGCGAGCGGGCCGGGCTTGCCGTCCCCGATGGCCCGGCCGTCGATCCGCACCACCGACTGGCAGAGCGTCGACGCGCTGGTGATGAAGGCTTCCTTCGCCGCCAACGCTTCCGCAACGGTGAAGGGGCGGCGGACGATGGCGATGCCGCTTTCCTCCGCCAGCGCGGTCAGCGCCGCGCCGGTGCAGCCCGCCAGCACCGCCTGACTATAGGGCCGGGTGACGATGCCCTCCTCCGTCACGATGAAGGCGGTGGACGAAGCCCCCTCCGTGACAAAGCCGTCCTCGACCATCCAGGCCTCCTGCGCGCCTGCTTCGGCGGCGGCGCGCTTGGCCATGGCCTGGGCGAGCAGGCCGACGCTCTTGATGTCGCGCCGCGCCCAGCGCAGGTCGAGCATGGTCGCGACCGCGATCCCGTTGCGCACGGCGGGCACGTCGAGGAAAGGCTTGGCCTGGACGAACATGACCAGCGTGGGCTGGATGCCGGGCGAGGGCAGGAAATCGCGGGTCGCATCGGCGCCGCGCGTGATCTGGAGATAGACCAGCCCCTCGGCCAGCGCATTGCGCGCCACAAGTTCCTTCTGCGCCGCCTCGATCTCCTCGAGGGAGAGGGGCAGGGCGATGCCGATCGCTTGGGTGGACCGCTCCAGCCGGGCGAGATGGGACGCGCTGTCGACCAGCTTGCCGTCGATCACCGCCGCGACCTCATAAATGCCGTCCGCGAACAGGAAACCGCGATCCAGCACGGAGACCTGGGCTTGTTCCAGCGGCAGGAAGCGGCCGTTCAGATAGGCGATGGACATGGGATGACGATGAAATCCTTGAGGGAAGAGGGGGTCGATGTTGCCGCTTGTGTCGGCCGGGTCAAGCTTATGAGCGGATTTGTACCCTCTCCCCTTCCCCTTCGTCATGCTGAAGCAAGTTCAGCGTGACGAAGGGGAAGGGGAGCTCTCCGCGTCTAAACCCGCGCTAAGCCGCCTGCCCGCGCAACGCCTTCTGCCGCCGCCGCTGCACCGATGACCCGATCCCCATCGCCTCGCGATACTTGGCGACGGTGCGGCGGGCGATGTCCATGCCCTTGGCGCGCAGCAGGTCGACCAGCGTGTCGTCGGACAATATGGCGTCTGCCGTCTCCGCCGCGATCAGCGCCTTGATGTGGCTCTTGACCGCTTCGGCCGACACCGCGCCGTCGCCGCCCGCCGCAGAAACGCCGCTGGTGAAGAAATATTTGAGCTCATAAAGCCCACGCGGGCAGGACAGATATTTGTTCGACGTCACCCGGCTGACGGTCGATTCATGCATCTGGATCGCATCCGCCACGGCCTTCAGCGTCAGCGGCTTCAGATGCTCCACGCCCTTGCGGAAGAAATCCTCCTGCTGGCGGACGATCTCGCTCGCGACCTTGATGATGGTTTTCTGCCGCTGGTCGAGCGCCTTGACCAGCCAGTTGGCGCTGGCGAGGCAGTCGGCCAACCAGGCCTTGGACGTCTTGTCCTGCGGACTGGACGCCAGCTCGACATAATAGGTCCGGTTGATCAGCACGCGGGGCAGGGTGGCGCTGTTGACCTCGATCGCCCAGCCCTCCCGCGTCGGCCGCACGAACAGGTCGGGCGTCACCGGCGCGGCGCTCTCGGTGGAGAAACGCAGGCCGGGCTTGGGGTCATAGCCGCGCAGCTCGCGGATCATGTCCGCCATATCCTCCTCATCCACGCCGCAGATCCGGCGCAACTGGGGCAGGGCACCCTTGGCGAGCAAGTCGAGATTGGCGATCAGCTTCGCCATGCAGGGATCGTAGCGATCGACCTCCTTGGCCTGCAACGCCAGGCATTCCGCCAGCGACCGCGCACCCACTCCGGTCGGATCGAAGCCCTGGATCACCGCCAGCACCTGCTCGACCTGAAAGAGCGGCACGCCCATGCCATGGGCGGTCTCCAGCAGATTGGCCTCCAGATAGCCGGCCTCATCAATCTGCCCGATCAATTGCGCGGCGATCATCAGGTCCATGCCCGACAGCGCGCTGCGGGCCTGATCCATCAGATGTTCCTGAAGGCCCTGCTCCGGATTGGCGAAACTGTCGAAATCGGGCGCCTCGCCGCTGCCGCCGGACAGCAGGTCCATGCCGCCGGAGCCAATGGCCGCCGTCGCCATCCGGTCGCCTGGCCCATCGTCGATGAAGGTCTCCGCGCCATAGTCGACGTCCAGCGGCGAATCCGCGCCGCCCAGGCCCTGGCCGATCAACTGGTCGGCATCGCCGGTCTCGGCGCGCAGGTCATGCTGTTCCGCCGCCCGGTCCACGCCGTCTGCGGGCGGCGCGAAATCATCCGCTCCGCCGGATTCCAATAACGGGTTCTTTTCCAGTTCGCCCGCGACGAACGCCTCGATCTCCAGATTGGACAGCGCCAGCAGCTTGATCGCCTGCTGAAGCTGCGGCGTCATCACCAGCGACTGGCTCTGCCGCAGGTCGAGACGGGGCGCGAGCGCCATCAGCCTTCCCCCTCGCCGCCGTCAGGAAGGACCCGCCCGCCGCCCATGTCAGAGCGAGAAATTCTCGCCCAGATAGAGCCGACGCACATCGGCATTGGCGACCAGCTCCGTCGGGCTGCCCGCGAACAGCACCTTGCCGTCATAAATGATGCAGGCGCGGTCCACGATCTCCAGCGTCTCACGGACATTATGGTCGGTGATGAGGACGCCGATGCCGCGCGTCTTCAACTGCTTCACCAGGTCCCGAATATCCGCGATGGACAGCGGATCGATGCCCGCGAACGGCTCGTCCAGCAGCACGATCGACGGATTGGCCGCCAAGGCGCGGGCGATCTCGCACCGCCGCCGCTCGCCGCCCGACAGCGCCATGGCGGAGGAATCGCGCAGCCGGGTCAGGCCGAATTCCTCCAGCAACTGTTCCAGCCGCGCCTGCCGCGCCGCCCTGTCCGGTTCCGCCAGTTCCAGCACCGCGCCGATATTCTGCGCCACGGTCAGGCCCCGGAAGATCGATGTTTCCTGCGGCAGATAGCCCAGCCCCAATATCGACCGGCGGTACATGGGCAGGCCGGTGATGTCCTGCCCGTCCAGCACGATGCGGCCATGGTCCGGCCGCACCAGCCCCATCACCGAATAGAAGCAGGTCGTCTTGCCCGCGCCATTGGGGCCGAGCAGGCCGACCACCTCGCCCTTGCCGACGGTCAGCGACACATCGGCCAGCACGACGCGCTTGTCATAGCTTTTGGCGATGGAGATGACGGACAGGCCTTCTCCCACTTCCTGCGGGGGAAGGGGCGATGCCGGGGCTGAGCGGTCCTGCATCATCACGTCGTCCATCACGTCATCCTTGCTGCCGCATGCTTCTTGCGGGTTGAATCCATGACCCGTGCGGCAATTGGCAAGCTTTGTGCATGGGATCGCCGCCGGGGCAAGGGGAAAATGGTTCCATGCGCCTTTTAGGGCTGTGAAAGGCCGCAAGATTGGGACTGGCGGTGGCGCTTTCAATGACGATGGCGGGAAGCATCCTCGGTTGGCGAGCGCGCCCGGCCAGATTTTCCAACCAGCCAACCATATGCCGCCCGCATACGCATCGCTGCGTCCCCGAACTTGGCGATGATGGGACTATTGGATCTCAAGGAAAATGGTGCGGTCGAGAAGACTCGAACTTCCACGGCCTTTCGGCCACAACGACCTCAACGTTGCGCGTCTACCAATTCCGCCACGACCGCACATTTTCCGGGAACCGGCGGGGCCGGTGCCTTGGTAGGAGGCGGCCCTTAGCAAAGGCTTTTTCCTCATGCAACAACCGATCTTCATTTGCGTTGTTTTGGTCGGAGAAAGTCAGGGGCGGGTGAAGGATAGAGGAAGGGTTGCCCCATGTCCGCGCGTTTCTGGTTGTTTTCATGTGCATGTGCCGGGGGAGCGCTGACCGGCGGCTTCGGTCTGGGCCTGTACGCCACGACACAACCCAGGCCTGGAACCGAAACCTCCTTGCCGCAGGCGGTCAGTCCCGACGGGACCGGTTACGACATGGGGTCGGCCGATCTGACCGGCCCCGCCATCGTTCGCTGCGACGGCTGCGGTCCGACGCTTGCGGACAGGCAGATGGCGGCCGACATGGCTGGATGGGACGGGATGAACGATCCTGTGGTGCGCGATTATGCGGCGCAGGGGGATGAGATGGCGCCTGATCATGCCGAGCCGCCCCAGACCGTCCGAACGTTGCCGGCCTCCATCGAAAGATTCGCCAATGGCGAGAGCGAAGGCAGTTTCCAGCAGGTCCGGATCGCGCAGGCGCCCGAAAGCAGAACGTCCGCCGAGGAAGCACCGGCGGACGCTGCCCTGTCTTACTGAACCGGCCGCTTATTCGGCGGCAACGACCTGCGTCGGCGCATCGCTCAGCGGATGGGAGAGGCGGTTCACCATTTCCTTCGGGCAGACCTGCCAGAAGTAGCGGCGCCAGCGGTCCCAATCGTCCAGGATCGTGTTCGACCATTTGCTGTCGGTCGCCACCGCATGCTGAGCGATCAGCGCCTTCAGCTCCGCCTCCCAATGGGCGCTTTCCAGCCGCTGCCAGACGATGCTTTCCGGATTGGCGCGCGTCGGGAAGCTGCCGTCCTCGTCCAGGATGAAGGCCATGCCGCCCGTCATGCCCGCGCCGAAATTGGCGCCGGTCCTGCCCAGGATGACCGCGGTGCCGCCGGTCATATATTCGCAGCCGTTCGCGCCGCAGCCCTCGACCACCACCTGCGCGCCCGAATTGCGGACGGCGAAGCGTTCCCCGGCCTGTCCCGCCGCGAACAGCTTCCCGCTGGTCGCGCCGTAGAGCACGGTGTTGCCGATGATGGTGTTGTCCTTGCTCGACAGAGGCGAGGACACCGTGGTGCGCACCGTGATGATGCCGCCCGACAGGCCCTTGCCGACATAGTCGTTGGCGTCGCCGAAGACCTCCAGCTTGATGCCCTTGCACAGGAAGGCGCCCAGCGACTGACCGGCCGAACCGCGCAGCCGCACGGTCAGATGGCCGTCCGCCAGCGTCGACATGCCGAACTTCTCCGTGACGGCGGCCGACAGGCGGGTGCCCACGGCGCGATGCGTGTTGCGCACCGTATAGGTGAGCTGCATCTTCTCGCCGCGTTCGAACACCGCGCGGGCATCCTTCATCATCTGCGCGTCAAGGCTGTCGGGCACCGGGTTGCGCCATTCCGTCAGGCTGAAACGGCGCTGGTCGTCGGGCGCGTCCACCTTGGCGAGGATCGGGTTGAGGTCCAGATCGTCCAGATGCTCGGCGCCGCGATTGACCTGCTTCAGCAGTTCGGTGCGGCCGATCACCTCGTCCAGGCTGCGATAGCCCAGACGCGCCAGAATCTCGCGAACCTCTTCCGCGATGAAGGTCATGAGGTTGATGACCTTCTCCGGCGTGCCGGTGAACTTCTCGCGCAGGCGTTCGTCCTGCACGCAGACGCCGACGGGGCAGGTGTTGCTGTGGCACTGGCGCACCATGATGCAGCCCATGGCGACCAGCGACAGCGTGCCGATGCCGAACTCTTCCGCGCCCAATATCGCCGCGATCACGATATCGCGACCGGTCTTGAGCCCGCCGTCGGTGCGTAGCTTCACGCGATGGCGCAGGCCGTTCAGCGTCAGCACCTGGTTGGCTTCCGACAGGCCCATTTCCCAGGGCGTGCCCGCATATTTGACGGAGGTCTGCGGCGAAGCGCCGGTGCCGCCGACATGGCCCGCGACCAGGATGACGTCTGCGTGGGCCTTCGCCACGCCCGCCGCCACGGTGCCGATGCCCGCCTGGCTGACCAGCTTCACGCAGACGCGGGCGCGGGGATTGATCATCTTGCAGTCGTAGATGAGCTGCGCCAGATCCTCGATCGAGTAGATGTCATGGTGCGGCGGCGGCGAGATCAGCGTCACGCCGGGCGTCGCATGGCGCAGCTTGGCGATGAACTCCGTCACCTTGAAGCCAGGCAACTGGCCGCCCTCGCCGGGCTTGGCGCCCTGCGCGACCTTGATCTCGATTTCCTCGGCCGACCCCAGATACTCCGCATGGACGCCGAAGCGGCCTGACGCGATCTGCTTGATCACCGAATTGGCGTTGTCGCCATTCTCATAGGGCTTGAAGCGGTTCGCATCCTCGCCCCCTTCGCCCGACACGGCCTTGGCGCCGATGCGGTTCATGGCGATGGCCAGCGTCTCATGCGCCTCCGGAGAGAGCGCGCCGAGCGACATGCCCGGCGTCACGAAGCGCTTGCGGATTTCCGTGGTCGCCTCGACCTCGTCGATCGGCACCGCCTCGCGGGCGAAGTTGAATTCCAAGAGGTCGCGCAGATAGACCGGCGGCAAATCGCGCACGCCGCGCGAGAATTGCAGATAGGTCGAATAGCTGTCGGTCGCGACCGAGGTCTGCAACAGGTGCATGAGCTGCGCCGAATAGGCGTGCGTCTCGCCGCCATTGCGCTGGCGGTAGAAGCCGCCGACCGGCAGGCGCACGATGGCGCTGTCATAGGCGGTGTCGTGGCGCAGCTTCGCGCTGTAGTGGAGCGACTGATAGCCCTCGCCCGAAATCTTCGCGGGCATTCCGGGGAACAGGTCGTTGACCAGCGCGCGGCTGAGGCCCACCGCTTCGAAATTATAGCCGCCGCGATAGCTGCTGATGACCGCGATGCCCATTTTGGACATGATCTTCAGCAGGCCTTCGTTGATGGCGATGCGATAGCGTTCGAAGCAGGCGTCCAGCGTCAGATCGCCGAACAGCCCCCGCGCATGGCGGTCGGCGATGCTGGCTTCGGCCAGATAGGCGTTCACCGTGGTCGCGCCGACGCCGATCAGCACCGCGAAATAATGGGTGTCGAGCGCTTCGGCGCAGCGCACGTTGATCGACGCATAGCTGCGCAGGCCCTTGCGGACGAGATGCGTATGCACCGCCGCCGCCGCCAGCACGCCGGCGATGGCGACGCGGTCGGCGTTGACATGCTCGTCGGTCAGGAAGATTTCGGTGCGGCCTTCGCGCACGGCCTGTTCCGCTTCCTCCCGGATGCGGGCGATGGCGGCGCGCAACTGCTCCTGCCCGCCCTCGGCCGGGAAGGTGCAGTCGATCTCGGCCACCGCAGGGCCGAAATGCCCCTTCAGCTTCGCCCATTCGGAAGAGGTCAGCACCGGCGAATCCAGCACCAGCACATGGCTGTTCTGCGCGTCCTGCTCCAATATGTTGTGGAGGTTGGAAAAGCGCGTCTTCAGGCTCATGACGTACCGTTCCCGCAGCGGATCGATCGGCGGGTTGGTGACCTGGCTGAAATTCTGGCGGAAGAAATGGCTGACCGTGCGCGGCTTGTCGGAAATGACGGCCAGCGGCGTGTCGTCGCCCATCGATCCGACGGCTTCCTTCGCATCCTCGACCATGGGGGCGAGGATCAGCTCCATATCTTCGAGCGTCAGATTGGCGGCGACCTGACGGCGCGTCAGTTCGGCCTTGTCCCATGCGGGCAAGGCACTGGGCGCATCGCCCAGATCATTGACCGTCATGAAGTCCTTGATCAGTTCCGAATAGGGGCGCTCGCCCGCAATCTGGTCCTTGATCTCATGATCGTCGTAGATCGTGCCTTCCTGCAGGTCGACGGCGATCATCTGGCCCGGACCCATGCGGCCCTTCCGCACGATGGTGGTTTCGGGAACGACGACCATGCCGGTTTCCGAACCCACGATCAGCAGATTGTCGCCGGTCAGCGTGTAGCGCAGCGGGCGCAGCGCATTGCGGTCGACGCCCGCCACGACCCAGCGGCCGTCGGTCATCGCCAGCGCGGCGGGGCCGTCCCACGGCTCCATCACGGAGGCGAGATATTCATACATGTCCGCATGCGCCTGGGGCAGTTCGGCGCTGGCCGACTGATAGGCTTCGGGCACGAGCATCAGCTTGGCAGTCGGCGCGTCGCGGCCCGAACGGCAGATCGCCTCGAACACGGCGTCGAGCGCGGCCGTATCGGACGCGCCCGCCGGGATCACCGGCTTGATGTCCTCCGACTGCTCCCCGAAGGCGAGCGAAGCCATCTTGATCTCGTGGCTCTTCATCCAGTTCTTGTTGCCGCGGATGGTGTTGATCTCACCATTATGCGCGAGCGTGCGGAACGGCTGGGCCAGCCACCATTGCGGGAAGGTGTTGGTCGAATAGCGCTGGTGGAAGATCGCGACCCGGCTCTCGAACCGCTCGTCCTGCAGGTCGGGATAGAAGACCGACAGCGATTCCGCGAGGAACAGCCCCTTGTAGATGATCGAGCGGCACGACAGCGAGCAGACATAGAAGTCCTGAATCTGCGCGGCGATCACCTTCTTCTCGATCCGGCGGCGGATGAGATAGAGGTCCTTTTCGAACTCGGCCTGATCGCGCTCTTCCGGCATGGGACCGGCGATCATGATCTGCTCGATTTCCGGACGGGTGCGCTGCGCCTTCTCCCCGATGACGGAGACGTCGACCGGCACCTGGCGCCAGCCATAGATGGTGTAGCCCGCGTCGATGATCTCGGATTCAACGATGGTGCGGCAGGTTTCCTGCGCGCTGAGGTCCGTGCGCGGCAGGAAGATCATGCCGACGGCAAGGCGGTTGGGCAGCGGCTTGTGGCCGGAGTCGGCAATGGCGTCATCGAAGAAACGCACCGGCAGGTCGACATGGATGCCCGCGCCGTCGCCGGTCTTGCCGTCGGCGTCCACGGCGCCGCGATGCCAGACGGCCTTCAGCGCGTCGATGGCGCTGGCGACCACGCGACGGCTCGGGCGGCCGTCCGTCGCGGCGACCAGTCCGACGCCGCAGGCATCGCCTTCCATTTCCGGGTGATACATGCCCTCGGCCGCGATCCGTGCGCGTTCTTCGGGGCTGGCCATGAAATTGGTGTCGGTCATGATGACTTACCCTTGCCTGTGGCCGTCCCTGTCTTTGGGTAAGGCCGCTGTCATTCCGTTGGTTGCCGGCATCGCCGGCGCTTTTGTCAGTGGGCCTTCTTGGCGTCCGCGCCGAGCAATGCGGTGAGACGCTCGCGTTCAGCCTTCGTCAGATCATTATAGGTTCGCGGCTTGGGCAGCTTGGCGAGTTCCGCCGCGGAGGATTTCATGATCTCCGGCATGGCCTGCATCATTTCAGGCATGATCTTCTGCATCCGCCCGATATAATGCGGGTCGGCGGCCAGCTCCATGAAGCCCGCGCCGAACTTGGCGCCGACGGGCGTTTTCAGGAACGCACCGATCTGATCAAGCTCGGCCGCGCTGTAGCGATGGGCGAACGCTTCCGCCATGCCTTCCCGCATGTCCGGTTCATAACGTCCCATGAAACGACCCATGGCCGGCATCATGCTGTTGACGATCACGTCCATCCGCTTGCGGAAATTGGGATCGATGATCGCCATCATTTCCTCGATCGTGCCTTCACCCAGATGTTCCGCCCGTTCCGGGTCGAGGCCGCCGACCTTCAGGAACTCGCGGATCGGCATCCTGGTCATGCCGTCCATCATCGGTCCCATCATCTTCTGCATCATCGGCCCCATCATCTTTTCCATGGTGCCGTTGGGCAGGATGACGGCGGCAATCGGCTGAGCCTTGGTCAGCAGTGCCGGATCGACAGACTGGACGGCTGCCGCCTGAACCGGGGTCTGCGCCTCAGCCGCGATCGGCGTCGCCAGCAGGAGGAGGAGGGCGGCGCGCATCAGGCGGCCTGCCTTTCCCCGGCCGCCGCTTTCGCCTTGGCCTTGAGATAGCGGTGCATATGTTCGGTCACGTCGCGGCCGTCGCGGATCGCCCAGACCACCAGCGAAGCGCCGCGCACGATGTCGCCCGCCGCGAACACGCCGTCCATGCTGGTCATCATCGTCTTGTGATCGACGCGCAGCGTGCCCCAGCGTGTGACGGACAGGTCCTCCGCGCCGAACAGCCTGGGCAGTTCCTCCGGATCGTAACCCAGCGCCTTGATGACGAGGTCCGCCTCCAACGTGTGCTCCGTGCCGGGATCGGGTTCCGGCGCGCGGCGGCCCGATGCGTCGGGCTGGCCAAGGCGCATCTTCGTGACTTTGACACCGGTCACATGCTCCGTGCCTTCAAAGGCGATGGGCGCGGAAAGCCAGACGAATTCAACGCCCTCTTCCTCGGCATTGGCGACCTCGCGCTGCGATCCGGGCATATTGTCGCGGTCGCGGCGATAGAGGCACTTCACCGAAGTCGCGCCCTGACGCACGGCGGTGCGGACGCAGTCCATGGCCGTATCGCCGCCGCCGATGACGACGACCTTCTTGCCATTGGCGTGCAGCGAACCGTCCTCATGTTCCGGCACGGCGTCGCCGAAACCGGCCTTGTTGGAGGCGATCAGGAAGTCGAGCGCCTTGACCACGCCCGGCGCGCCGACGCCCGGCGCCTTGATGTCGCGCGGCTTGTACACGCCGGTCGCGATCAGGATGGCGTCATGGCGGCCGCGCAGCTCCTCCATGGTCGCGTCGCGGCCGACCTCGAAGCTTTCGTGGAAGACGATGCCGCCGTCCTTCAGCCGCTGGATGCGGCGCATGACCACATCCTTCTCCAGCTTGAAGCCGGGAATGCCATAGGTCAGCAGCCCGCCGGCCCGGTCGTGCCGGTCATAGACATGCACCTCATAGCCTGCGACCCGCAGATATTCGGCGGTCGTCAGACCCGCCGGACCCGCGCCGATCACGCCGACCGACTGGCCGGTGGGGGCGCCGGGGACCAGCGGTTCGACCCAGCCCTCCTTCCAGGCGGTGTCGGTGATGAACTTTTCGACCGAACCGATGGTGACGGAACCGTGACCCGAAAATTCGATGACGCAATTGCCCTCGCACAGCCGGTCCTGCGGGCAGATGCGGCCGCAGATTTCCGGCATGGTGCTGGTCAGGTTGCTGAGTTCATAGGCTTCGCGCAGCCGCCCTTCGGCGGTCAGGCGCAGCCAGTCGGGGATATGGTTGTGCAACGGGCAATGGGTCGAGCAATAAGGCACGCCGCATTGCGAGCAGCGCGACGCCTGTTCCTCCGCCCGATCCAATATGAAGCTGCGGCTGATCTCCAGGAAATCGTCGGCGCGATCGTCGGCCGAACGCTTCTCGGGATAGGCTTGGCCCGTTCCCACGAATTTCAGCATTGGATTGTCTGCCATGATGAGTCCCTGAAATGAATTTGCAGGGAGCGCATAGCAGAAAAACCCGCAGAGTCACGCGGATTCTGCGATTTATGTCAGTATGATTGACCTATTTTCCGGGAAATGCCTCCGGAACTTCTCCACTCCTGAAATAATCTTGCGTTAAATAGGTCCGTTTCGGGCTTATCGCAGGGAAAGCCACAGCAGGGCGGCTATTCCCGCGACGATTCGGTACCAGGCGAACGGCGCGAACCCATGGCGCGACACCAGCCCCACAAACCATTTGATGACCAGCACGGCGACGATGAAGGACACCACGAACCCCAGCGCGATGCTGTCCCATCCCACCGCGCCGGAGGTGATCTTGTCGCCATTCTTCAGCAGTTCCAGCGCGGACGCGCCCAGCATGGTCGGGATGGCGAGGAAGAAGCTGAACTCCGCCGCCGTGCGCCGCTCCACCCCCAGCGTCAGCGCGCCCATGATCGTCGCGCCCGACCGGCTGACGCCCGGGATCATGGCCAGGCACTGGATGAAGCCGATGCCCACCACCCGCACGAAGGGAATGTCGGCTATGCCGTGGAACCGGTTTTCCTTCACCATCCGCTCGATCGCCAGGATCGCCACGCCACCGACGATCAGCGCCCAGGCGACGACCCGCGGCGCGCCCAGCAGTTCCTCGATATGATTATGCAGGGCAAGGCCGATCACCGCCGCCGGAATGAAGGCGACCAGCAGATTGCGCAGGAAACGCCAGCTCGTCGGCTCCTTGCGCAGCAGGCCCATGCCCACCGCCCAGAATGTGCGCCAGTACAGCACCACCACCGCCAGGATGGCGCCCAACTGGATGATGACGTTGAACATCGCCCAGGTGGACGCGTCATAGCCCAGCAATTCGCTCGCCAGGATCAGGTGGCCGGTCGAGGATATGGGCAGGAACTCGGTCAACCCCTCGACGATGCCAAGCAGGATGACTGTCAGATAATGCAGGTCCATGGAGGGATGCAGTCCTTATGGGGCGAACAAAGGGAAACCCTCCCCCGGGGCGGGAGAGGGCGGTGGGTGCGTTGCGCCCATTGTGCAGAAGCGAATGGCCCGCGCAAGACGGCCCGTCGCGGCCCGATGTCGGTCCGGCTGATCGGATTCCGGCGGATCAGGCCTGAACCCGGCCCGCGAAACGGCCATGCTTGCGGTAGCGGACCAGCCATTTCTCCGCGACGGCCGGCATCGGCGTGGGCGCGACGCCCAGTTCGGCCAGCCCGTCCGCGCCGGGGGCGACGACATTGTCCTTGGCCAGCATGGACAACTGGTCCCGCGTGATCGGTCCGCCCGGCAGCATGGCGATCAGCGAGGCGACCGAAGCGGGAACGGCGCACAGGCTGCGATCGCGGCCGATGGTCCTGGCGATCCAGGCGTTGAGTTCCCGCATCGTATAGGTCTGCGGCCCGCCCAGTTCATAGGTCTTGCCGCCATGCTCGCCGGGATTTTCGGCGGCGTTGGCGACGGCCTGCGCCACGTCCGCGACATAGACCGGCTGGAACCGGGTGTCGGCGGCGATCACCGGCACCACCGGGGCGATGCGGACGATCTCCGCAAAGCGATTGAGGAACCGGTCCTCCGGTCCGAAAATGATCGAGGGGCGCAGGATGGTCGCATTGGGGAAGGCGGCCTTGACCGCCGCCTCGCCCTCGGCCTTCGACCGGCCATAGGCGGAGGGGCTCTGCGCATCCGCGCCGATGGCGGAGATGTGGACGAGCGCCTGGACGCCCGCCTCCGCCGCCGCCCTGGCGACGTTCGCCGCGCCGTCATGGTGCGAACCCTGGAAATCGCCGGAAAGCACCCCCACCAGATTGATGACGATATCGCTGCCGGCAACGGCGCGGGCGACGCTTTCGGGCTTGCGGATGTCCGCCGCGACGAACTGCGTCTGGCCAAGGGCGCCCAGCGGCTTGACGCGCACGGCGGTCGACAGATCGCGCTGCGCCACGCGCACCCGGGCGCCGCGCGCCATCAGCGCCTGGGCGACCTGCCGCCCCACAAAGCCGCCGCCGCCGAACACCGTAACCAGACTGTCCTTCATCACGCGTCCCATGCCTGTCTGTTCAAAGGGAATGACTCTGCGCATCCCCTGTCATCCGATAAGGAATGGCTTTCCGCCATCCCCTTGCAACAGCCGCGGCGCGCTGACAACTGCTTTACCCGATCCAGCCCCGCAAATCAGCAATCATCCACAGGCCCAGGCCCAGGAACAGCAGGGCCGCCCCGATCTGGAGCGCGCGCATCGGCACCTTCTTCGCCAGCACCTCGCCGAACAGCACGGCGGGCACGTTGGCGATCATCATGCCCAGCGTCGTGCCCGCGGTGACCGCCAGCACATTGTCGAACCGCGCGCCCAGCATCACCGTCGCCACTTGCGTCTTGTCGCCCATCTCCACCAGGAAGAAGGCGATCAGCGTGGTCAGGAATACCCCCGCCTTCGACGGCGCGCGCAACGGCTCATCCTCGTCGATCCTGTCGGGGATCAGCGTCCACGCGGCCATCGCGACGAAGCTGGCGGCGACGGCATAGCGGAACCATGGCTCCGTCAGCACGCCGGCGACCGAATGGCCCACCAGCGCGGCGAGGAAATGATTGGCCAGGGTGGCGGCGAATATGCCCGCTATGATGGGCGCCGGCTTGCGAAAGCGGGTGGCGAGCAGCATCGCCAGCAATTGCGTCTTGTCCCCCATTTCCGCGAGCGCGACGAGGGCGGTGGAGGTGAGAAATGCTTCCATCAGGGTCTGTCCGGGCCGGGCGAAGGTGAAGACGCAATGCCACCATCCCCTCCCGCCCGGCTGGACGGAGAAGATGATGCCATTGGTCTCGCCCGATGCGGAAGGACTCTGAAGGTCTCCCGCATCCCGCCCGCCATGGCCTCTCGGCCAAATATGTTGACGAACGGCCCGCTCCCTCGGGAACGGCTGGCTACTCCCCAGATGACGCAGGGGGCCATAGGATGAAACGGCGGCAGAGGCAAGACCGCCCGGCGCTGTTGCCGCGCGCCGCAGAGACGGGAAAGGCGTGGCGGCCGGCCACGCCTTTCCTCTCCATCGCCCTGTCAGGCCGCGGCGGCGATCCCGCTGACGCCCAGTTCGGCCAATGCGAACTTGCGGATATGCTCGCCCATATCCTCGCGGTCCAGCGCAAGGGCGAGGTTCGCCTCGATATATCCTGCCTTCGATCCGCAGTCGAAGCGGCGTCCATCGAAGGTCACGCCATGGAAGGGCTGGGTGCCGATCATCGACGCCATGGCATCGGTAAGCTGGATCTCGCCGCCGGCGCCCTTCTCCTGCGTCTCCAGGATCTTCATCACTTCGGGCTGGAGGATATAGCGGCCCGGCAGGATCAGGTTGGACGGCGCCGTGCCCGGCGCGGGCTTTTCCACCAGTCCCTTCACCTCGGTCAGCGCGCCGTCGCGCTGGCCCGGATCGATCACGCCATAGCTCGGCGTGTCGGCCATCGGCACTTCCAGCGCGCAGACCAGATTGCCGCCGACCCTGTCATAGGCATCGACCATCTGCTTCAGGCATCCCCGGCCCGGCGCGCCCTTCATGAATTCGTCGGGCAGCAGGATCGCGAAAGGCTCATCGCCGACAATGTCCCGCGCACACCAGATGGCGTGGCCCAGGCCCAGCGGCTCCTGCTGGCGCAGGAACACCGCATTGCCCGGCGACAGCCGCGTGCCGTCCAGCGCGGACAGGTCCTTGCCCCGCTCGCGCTGCGTCGCCTCGGCCTCGAAGGCCATGTCGAAATAATCCTCGATCGCGCCCTTGCCGCGGCCGGTCACGAAGATCATCTGCTCGATCCCCGCCTCCCGCGCTTCGTCCACCGCATATTGGATCAGCGGACGGTCGACCACCGGCAGCAATTCCTTGGGCACCGACTTGGTCGCCGGAAGAAAGCGCGTGCCAAGACCCGCGACAGGGAAAACGGCTTTGCGAATCGGTTTGTAGGACATGAGGCTCCTGTTTCTTGGCTCGCGCGCGGAATGAAGGCTTCGCCCTCCGCCGCATAAAGATCAAGCGTGGAAGATTACTTAACCCGTTCAGACAGCCAGCAGGCGCTGCGCCACCCTTTCGAGGGAAGCAATTTCCGCTTCGAGTTGCTCAAGCGAGACATGCGTCTGATTGTTCCGCGCATCGCGGCATGTGAAGCCGCCGGGCGCGGGCTGCTGAAAGCCGCCGATGATGAGCGACCGGAACCGGTCGATCCTCTGCATGTCGCGCTCGATATCCGCTATTTCCGTCAATGCGCCGGCATTGCGCCTGTCCCGCATCGACACCATGGTCCGCAGTTCGGTCATCAGCTTCGTCATGCCCGGACGGGTCCGGGCACCCACGGTCCGCACATCCCCCATGGCTTCCCGCATCATCGCGATCTTCGCCTCCAGGCTCTGTTCCAGCATCGTCCAGGCACAGACCAGACGACCCACTGCACACAGAAGCGCCGCATCCTCCGGCGCGTAATCCGACACTGACCTCACATTGACTTCGGCAACCACGTTCACTTCATCCGCGCCCCGGTATGTTATGCTTTCCGCTCGGATAAAAGCCTGCCCGTTTTGCAGCGCAAAAGGCTAGGGGGGCGTTCGGTGCCGCCCGCATCCGCGGCACAGGCCATCGCCAACTGTGCCCAAACAGCGATGAACCGTTAACCGTCTTTGGCGGCCGGATCAGAAATCGATAGCGATTCCCTTGCGTTCCCAGTCGCCGTAGCGAACGGGGCTCAATAACTCGTCATGGCGGGAGGGACTGTCGATCGGGTCGGGCTGCGGCACCGGCGGGCTCTTGGAAAGGTGCGCGGGCGGCTTCACATGCGCGGGGCGCTTGCCGTTGAAGGTTCCCATCGGTCCATCCTTTCGATTGCGGGGGCGTCATCGCCACCCCATATTCAGGGGCGCCCCATATTCAGAGTAAGGCCGCTATCTGGGCCGTAAAGGAGACTTTCGCAAGTGAGTGGGATGAAGACGGTGATGCTGCTGTCGGCGCTGACGGCGCTGTTCATGGCATTGGGCTACACGCTGGGCGGCAGCGGCGGCGTGGTGATCGCGCTGCTGGTGGCGGCGGGCATGAACCTGTTCACCTTCTGGAACGCCGACAGGATCGTGCTGTCGATGCATCATGCGCGGGAGGTGGATGCGCGGAGCGCGCCCGAATTCTACAGCCTCGTCGCGGACCTCGCCCGCCGCGCCGATCTCCCCATGCCGCGCGTCTATCTGATCGATGAGCCGCACCCCAATGCCTTCGCAACGGGCCGCGACCCGAAGCATGCGGCCGTCGCCGCCACCACCGGCCTGCTGTCGATGCTCAGCCGGGACGAAGTGGCGGGCGTCATGGCGCATGAACTGGGCCATGTTCGCAACCGCGACACGCTGATCATGACGATGGTGGCGACCATTGCGGGCGCGATCTCCATGCTCGCCAATTTCGGCCTGTTCTTCCGCGGCGGCAATCATGACAACGGCCATGGCAATGTCGCCGCGACGCTGCTGGCGGTGATCGTCGCGCCTTTCGCCGCGATGATCGTGCAGATGGCGATCAGCCGCACGCGCGAATATGGCGCCGACCGCGCCGGCGCGGAGATCAGCGGCAATCCCCGCGCGCTCGCCTCCGCCCTCGCCAAGATTTCCGGCCGTGCGGAGGCGATTCCCAATCCGGTGACCGAACGCAATCCCGCCGCGGCCCAGCTCTATATCGTGCCGGTGCATGTCAGCGAGCTTTTCTCCACCCACCCGGCAACGGAAAAGCGCATCGCCGCGCTGGAGGAGATGGCGGGCGGCCCATCCCTGCCGCCGCGCGCATCCGCCCTATCCCCGTCAGCCCAGTTTCCGGCAGCGACCCGAGCCCGCAAGTCGAGCGCGCTCGATCCGCTGCGCCGCGATTAAGTATCGCACGCCGCTGGCATCCTTGCACCCCATTCCCACGAGCCGCTTGTCCCGTGGGAGCGCGCGGCCTGCGTCCGATTTAACGCAGCGCGCTCTGGCGCCGCCGTTCCGGGACAAGGGATCACTTCCCGGCTTGCGCGACGGATCAGCCAGCGCCCACCAGCGGCACGATGTCGACAGGGCGGCCGTTCCGTCGCAGTTCGACGGTGATGCTGGGCCGCCCGGGCCCGGCATTGCCGAGCGGATCGCCTTGCCGCACCACATCCCCCACGGCGGCGTTGAGGCGCAGCAGGCCGGTGATCAGCGTCGTCCAGCCGCCGCCATGGTCGATGATGACGATCTGCCCATAGCCGCGATAGGGGCCGGCAAAGACGACGCGGCCGGCCGTCGGCGCCACGGCCAGAGCATCGGGGCGCGTGGCGATGGTCAGGCCGCGTGAGCGGACGCCGCCTTCCGACACTTCGCCCATGCCCGTCACCAGCTGGCCGACGACCGGCAGGCGATAGGGCGGCGGCGCGCCAGGGCTGCGCGGACCGGCCGGTGCGGACGCGCGCGCCTGATCGGGTCGGGCGGGGCGCAGCAGGGGACCGGGAAGGGCAGCCAGCCGGTCGCGCAGGTCGCCCGCCTCCTCCAGCCTGTCCATCAGGTCGACGATGTCGCGCGCCCGCTCGCCAAGGGCAAGCGCGCGGTCGCTTTCCAGATCGGCATTGGCCCTGTAATCCTGCGCTGCCAGCCGCTTTTGCGTTTCCAGCCTTTGCAGGGCCGCCTGCCGCTGCTTCAGGTCCCGCTGGCTTTGCGCAAGCGAATCCGCCGCCTGCTCGGCCGTCGCGCGCAGGGCGCGGCTGCGCTCCAGTTCCGCGCGCAGGCCGGCGGTCCGCTCCCGGATGACGGGCAGCACCTGTCCCAGCACGGCGCGCATATGGATGGCGTCGTCGATCGATCCCGGCTGGACCAGCGCCAGCGCCAGCGGCCGCTGCGCCATCATCTGCAAGGCGGCGGTCAGGCGGACGACCGGCTCCTGCCTCGCGGCCAGGCGAACGGCCTGTGCGCGCTGGAGCCGGGCGACGATGGCGATGCGGGCCTGCGCGGCCTGTATGTCCGCCTCCGCCTGCTGGATGCGGGCGGCCATGGCGGCGGCGCGGCGACGGGCCTGGTCGGCTTCGTTGCGGGCGGCGGCGGCCTGCTGTTCCAGCCGTTCGGAGCGCGACCGCGCTTCCTCCGACTGGCGGCGCGCGGCCTTCAGGGCGGCCTGTTCCTCGCTGAGGCTGGTGCCGCCAGTGCCGGTCAGGATGATGCCCTGCCCCTCGGCGGCGGGCAGGCGCGATCCGGCGAGCGCTGCCGCGCCGGCAAGAAAGGCCGCGATGATCGCCGTCCGTTTCAACCAAAACCCCCTGCCGGTTCCGCGGTTCGGCGCCGACCGTCCCTGACTAGGCTGTGTTCCGGCGGAATGAAAGAACCTCCATCCCGCAGGTTCCTGCGCAGGCAGCAACCCGGCTCTTGCACTCCCTGTTCAGAGCAGGGGAAACTTCAGACCCTACCCTTCGCGATGATAGGGATGCCCGGCCAGGATCGAGCAGGCCCGCCACAATTGCTCGGCCAGCATGGCGCGGGCCATCATATGGGGCCATGTCATCGCGCCAAAGGCGATCAGCAGGTCCGCATTGTCCCGATCCGCATCGTCGAAGCCGTCCGCCGCGCCGATCAGGAAGCGGCATTCGCGCTTGCCGGAATCGCGCCACCCCTCGATGCGGCGGGCGAAGTCGATGGAACTGAGCTGCCGGCCCTTTTCGTCCAGCATGACGGTGACGGTGCCCGGCGGGGCCGGCGGCAGCTTGCCGCCCCGATCGGGCAGTTCGGTGATCCTGAACGGCATGGTCAGCCGCTTCGCATAACGGTCGACCAGTTCCGCCTCGGGCGAGCGCCCGATCTTTCCGCGCGCGATGATGTGGAGGAGCATGGTCTGCCCCTTTAGAGCATCATGCAGAAAAATCGTGCAGAAAAGTGGGAACCGGTTTTCCGCTTAAAATGATGCGACGACGAAAATTAGGCTGCGCGACCTGCGCCCGATGGAACGCAGCGCGCTCTAACAAGGCCGGACGCGCTTGTCGAAGCGGCGGGTCAGGCGGTTCCCGCCACCGGCGCGTCGACGAAGCCCCACATCCGCTCCAGATTGTAGAAGCTGCGCACCTCCGGCCGGAACAGATGGACGATCACGTCGCCGGCATCGATCAACACCCAATCGGCCACGGGCAGGCCCTCTATGCGGGCGGAGCGCCCGGTCGCCTGCTTGATCCGCTCAGCCAGCTTCTGCGCCATCGACGCCACCTGACGGGACGAACGCCCGCTGGCGATCACCATGTGATCGGCGATGCTGCTCTTGCCTTCAAGGGGGATGGAGATGGTTTCCTGCGCCTGGTCGTCGTCAAGCGACTTCAAGACAAGGTCATGCAGGGCGGCAACGCTGTCGGCATTATGAGCCGTGTCGTTGGCGGGATGCGGTCTGGTCAAAGATGCTCCATTCTAGACAATCAACCGGCGCGTGAGCGGGTCGCGCACGCGTTTGTGTTCATATTCGCGATGCCAGAGGGGGTCTGCCTGCCGCAGCAGGGTCGCCGATCTTGGATCAGGGCGAAAGCGCAGAAGCACAAGCGCCGGCGGTCTCCAATCCGTCCATGCTGCACTCTGGCGTGCGGGCCGGACGAAGCGCCGCAGCCAGCCCATGGCCGGTGAGCCACGGGCGGCCTCATCATAGCCGGGCCGGGCGATCACGGCAATGGGCATAATCCGGGCTATGCCGCGCCAGTCCCTCCACTGGCCGAATTGCGCGAGATTGTCCGCCCCCATCAGCCAAAGGAACCGGTGGCGCGGATAGCGCCTTCGCAAGGCCTTCACCGTGTCGATGGTGTAGCGGGTGCGCAGCTGCGTTTCTATGGCCGTGGGCCGGATGAGGTTGCGCCGCGCGACTTTTCGGGCGTGGGCGAGACGGGCGGGGAGGGGCGCCATGCCGGCCCGGGGCTTCAGCGGATTGCCCGGCGAAACCAGCCACCAGACTTCATCCAGCCGCAAGGCGTGGATCGCGAACCGGGAAATATCCCGATGCCCGTCATGCGCCGGATTGAAGGAGCCGCCGAGAAGGCCGATACGTTTCATGATTCGCCCATGCCAGTTGGCGGGGCCGGGAGCAAATTTCCTGCTGAGCGATCAGGATTCTTAGCCTCCTAATAGATAGATCAAGCGACAAACAGGCCTACTTCGGTTCGTGCTGCTGAGACGGCAGCAGCCCAGTTCCCGAATCCCGCTTCATCCCAAAATAATTAGCCTCCTAACCTCATGCGTTAGGAAATCTACTCCGCCGCATCCGGCAGCGCCTCCGGCAAAGCCCGCACGGCCTCAGCCGAAGACGGTTCGCGAACCAGCGCCTCAACGGGCTCCAGTTCTTCCAGTTCCTTGCCCCCCGTCTCGATATTCAGGTCGCGCAGCTTGCGGCCCGTCACCAGCACGCGACCCTCGAAGCTGCCGACGAAGCTGTTATAATCCGCCACGGCCCCGTTCAGCCGGTTGCCCAGCTTCTTGAGCGACGCCGCCGCTCCGGCCAGCCGCTCGTAAAGCTCCTTGCCCAGCATGCCGATCCGCTTGGCCTCATCCGCCATTTTCTCCTGCCGCCACACCGCCGCGACAGTCCGGGCAATGGCGATGAGGTTGGTCGGCGTGGCTAGCAGCACCCGCTTCCCGAAGGCATGGTCCCAAAGCTGCGGATCATGCTCCAGCGCGGCGGAGAGGAAATGTTCGCCGGGCACGAACATGATCACATAATCGGGCGCTTCGTCGAACTGGTCGGCATAGCTTTTCCGCCCCAGCGTCTCGACATGCGCGCGCATCGCAGCCGCATGGGCGGACAGGAGCCGCTTCCTCTCCTCCTCGCCCTCCGCGCCATAGGCGTCCTGATAGGCATTCAACGACACCTTGGCGTCAATCACCAGCGCCCGCCCGCCCGGCACGCGCAGGATCGCGTCGGGGCGCAGCCGGCCGTCCTCGCCCTCCACGCTCACCTCGGTCCGGAAATCCACATGCTCGGAAAGGCCGCATGTCTCCAGGACATTGCGCAATTGCTGCTCGCCCCAGCGGCCCCGCGCCTTGGGCGCATGGCGCAGCGAATCGACCAGCCGCTGCGCCTCGGCCCGCACCGCCTCCTGCCCCGACTTCATCGATTCGATCTCGCCGCGCAGTATGCCATAGGCCTCCGTCCGCTGCTGCTCGATCTGGGTGATCTTCTGGTCGTAACGCTGGATCGTCTCGTTGACCGGATGCAGCAATTGCCTCAGCTGCGCCTCACTCTTCTCATGCGCCTGCATCATGCGCTGGTCGGCGCGTTCCAGGAAATGGCTCTGCGCCTGGTGCAGCAGCTTGCCGCCAATTTCGCTGAACTGGGCCGAAAGCTGCTCCTTCGCATCTTTGAGCGCCGCGATCTGCGCTTCGAAGGCTTCCGCCCGCGCCTGCGTGTCGGATCGCAAGGCCGCCAGTTCCCGCGCCGCCGCTTCGCGCGCCGTGCGCTCCGCCTCCAGCTTCTGCGCCAGATCCGCCGCCTGCGCCGCGCGCTCCTGCGCCACCACCAGTTCCTGGATCGCGGCGTTGCGCTGGGCCGCCGCCATGTCCAGCTTGCCCGCCAGATCGGCCTTTTCCGTCAGCAGCGGCGCCACGGACCGGCCCCGCGCCAGCCAGCCGATCGCCAGCCCCGCGACCAGAGCGACAATGATGAGAATGGCGGCAAGGCTGTCCATATATGCCCCTTTGCAGAACGAAAGGTGAACCTAGCCGCATGACGTCACCGCCGCAAGCGGCATGCGGCATCCGCCGGCCAGGCGTTTCAGGTCAGGGACGTTCGGAAAGCCGCCAGCCGCGCCACCGCCTCGTCCAATATTTCATCCGCCTTGGAAAAGCACAGGCGGACGAGATGCGTCACCGGCTCTGCGGGATAGAAGGCGGAAATCGGGATCGCCGCCACGCCCGCTTCATCGATGATCCGCTCGCAAAAGGCGACGTCGTCCATGTCGATGCCGGAAGCGGGCAGGTCGACGGTCACGAACCATGTCGCCGCGCTGGGATTGACGACATAGCCTGCCCCGCGCAGCCCCGCGACAAGGCGATCGCGCGAAGCCTGATAGGCGGCGCGCATCGCGTCGAACCAGCTTTCCGGCTTGGCCAGCCCCTCGGCCACCGCCCATTGCAGATGGGGCGGGGTGGTGAAGGTGATGAACTGGTGCGCGCGGGCAAGCAGCGTCGCCAGCGGCGGGGCGGCGCACATCCATCCGACCTTCCATCCGGTGACGGAGAAGATCTTGCCCGCCGACCCGATCTTCACCGTCCGATCCCGCATGCCGGGAAAGCCGATCAGCGGCCTGTGGGCGATGCCGTCATAGGCGATATGCTCCCACACCTCGTCGCAAATGGCGATCAGGTCGTTTTCCACGCAAAATTCCGCCAGCAGCGCCAGTTCCTCTTCGCGCAGGGCGATGCCCGTCGGGTTCACCGGATTGTTCATCAGCAGGAACCGGGTTTTTGGCGTGACCGCCGCCGCCAGCGCCTGCCGCCCGATCCGCCATTCGGGCGGGGTGAGCCGCAGCACCCGCGCCACCCCGCCCGCCCGCTCGATCAGCGGCAGATAGGCGTCGTAGAGCGGCGCCAGCACCAGCACCTCGTCGCCGGGCCGGACCAGCGCCAGCAGGCTGGCCGCGATCGCCTCCGTCGCGCCGGAGGTGACGATCACCTCCTGCGGCGACAGGTCCAGCCCCTGATGCCGCGCATAATGCGCCGCCACCGCCTCGCGCAGTTCGGCAAGGCCCGCCATGGGCGGATATTGGTTGGACCGGGTCAGCAGCGCGTCGGCGGCGGCGCGGAGTATCTCCTCCGGTCCCTGGGCGTCGGGAAAGCCCTGCCCCAGGTTGATCGCACCGGTCTCCCGCGCGCGGCCGGACATTTTCTCGAAGATGGTGGTGGGCATGTCCCGATAGACGGGATGGCCGAGAGGATCGCGTTCGCTCATGCCGGTGGACATGCCGGTTTTCGGGGTGGGGGGTCAAGTTCCGTGCAATCGGCCCTCTGCTTCAGCCCGCTTATGCATTAGGATGCCGCTTTCCCATGGCCATGAGCGAGCAGACATGATCGACCGCCTGTTCCTGAAGCATCCCAGAGAGGTCAATGAAAGCTATGGCGAGCATTTGGAGGTGGCGACGCGCTTCGGCTTCCTGATGGTGCGGGCGGGGCTTGCCTGCATGATCCACGGGCTGGTCCCGGCTTTCTTCACCCGCACCGGCAGCGCAACGGTGAAGCGGCTGTACGATGAAATGCGCCAACGCCAGCCGGACCTTCCCGAACCCGCTTATCTCAACCCGAAATGGCGCCCGGAATATGAGATTTGAAGGAAGAAGGCGACCGGCAGGGTGCGGCTTCGCTTATAGGGCGACGCGCTCCTGCCAAGGCGGGAGCCCAGTCCTGACGGTGCGCTAAAACGGCGACGCTTGGACTGGCTCCGCCCTTCGCAGGCGCAGTTGCATCTATTTCCCCGGCGCCGCACGGCGCCAAGTAAAGCCGGCGAATGTCCCCCGAACATTCGCTTTTCCGGCTTTACTCCCATTCGATCGTCCCCGGCGGCTTCGAGGTGTAGTCGTAAACCACCCGGTTGATGCCCTTCACCTCATTGATGATCCGCGTCGCCACCCGGCTCAGGAAAGCGGCGTCGAAGGGATAGATGTCCGCCGTCATGCCGTCGGTCGACGTCACCGCCCGCAGGGCGCACACGCTGTCATAGGTGCGGTGATCGCCCATCACGCCCACGGTGCGGACGGGCAGCAGCACGGCGAAGGCCTGCCAGATCGCATCGTACAGCCCGGCGCTCCGGATTTCCTCCAGATAGATGGCGTCGGCCTTGCGCAGAATGTCGCAGCGCTCCTTCGACACTTCGCCCGGAATGCGGATGGCGAGGCCGGGACCGGGGAAAGGATGCCGCCCGACGAAAATCTCCGGCAGCCCCAGTTCGCGGCCCAGCACGCGCACCTCATCCTTGAACAGTTCGCGCAGCGGCTCGACCAGCTTCATGTTCATGCGCTCGGGCAGGCCGCCGACATTATGGTGCGACTTGATCGTCACCGAAGGCCCGCCGGTGAAGGACACGGACTCGATCACGTCCGGATAAAGCGTCCCCTGCGCCAGGAAGTCCGCCCCGCCGATCTTCTTCGCTTCCTCCTCGAACACGGCGATGAACTCGCCGCCGATGAATTTCCGCTTCTTCTCGGGGTCGGTCAGGCCCGCCAGCCCGCCCAGGAAGCGTTCCTCGGCATTCACATGGACCAGCTTGATGCCATAATGCTCGCGGAACAGGCTCACCACCTGCTCCGCCTCGCCCAGCCGCATCAGGCCATGGTCGACGAACACGCAGGTCAACTGATCGCCGATCGCCTCATGGATCAGCACCGCCGCGACGGCGCTGTCGACGCCGCCGGACAGACCGCAGATCACCCGGCCTTCGCCCACCTGCGCCCGGATGTCCGCGATCTTGGTCGCGCGGAATTCCGCCATGGTCCAGTCGCCCTTGAGGCCGCAGACATGGCGCACGAAATTGGCGAGCAGCTTCGCGCCATCCGGCGTATGCACGACCTCAGGGTGGAATTGCGTCGCGTAGAAACGCTTTTCCTCATTCGCCGTGATCGCATAGGGCGCGCCCTCGCTGACCGCCACCACCTCGAAACCGGGGGCGAGCCGCGTCACCTTGTCGCCATGGCTCATCCACACCTGATGGCGCTCGCCCTCCGTCCAGAGGCCGTCGAACAGCGCGCAGCCCTTCTTCACCTCGATGAAGGCGCGGCCGAACTCGCCGCTCTCGCCGCCTTCGACATGGCCGCCAAGCTGCTGCATCATCGTCTGCTGGCCGTAGCATATGCCCAGGATCGGAATGCCCGCCTCGAAGAAATGCTGGGGCGCGCGGGGGCTGTCCTCCCACATGACGGAGGAGGGGCCACCGGAAAGGATGATGCCCTTGGGCTTCAGCCGTTCGAAGGCTTCGGCGGCGCTGTTGAACGGCGCGATCTCGGAATAGACGCCCGCCTCGCGCACCCGCCGGGCGATGAGCTGCGTCACCTGGCTGCCGAAATCCACGATAAGGATGGAATCCTGAAGGGGCAGCGTCATCGAATCGCCTTTATATGTCCAGAGGAAGGGATTCGCGCCCGGTTAGTGCGCTTGCGCTCCCTTGTCCAGCGAAGCCGCGTCCCCGCGCCGCCCCGC
>NZ_JAINEZ010000060.1:0-32943 GCF_019873065.1 Sphingobium sp. PNB | reverse complement strand
CAAAACCGACCAGAGCTTCTCTGCAATGATCTATCTCGCCGCAGCCATCATCAACTCACGATGAATCCCCACAAACCCTAGAGCGCGTTGCGTTAAATCGGACGCAGGCCGCGCGCTCCAAGCTTTTGTCGTCGCATCGTTTTAAACGCAAAACCGGTTCCCACTTTTGCGCACGATGCTCTGGCGATCATCCCCGGGCATGACCCGGCAGGATTGAAACCTGCCATGTTCCTGCCTTCGCAGGCGCATGGTACGTCCAAATCCCTCAATCTTCCTGATGATAGCGGCTGAGCCTGCGGATGAAGCCGATCAGACCCGTCTGGCGGCTGCGCTTCATGCGTTCGGCGTGCAGGATCGTCTGGACGCGCCGGAAGCAATCTTCCGCATCGACATTGCACAGGACATAATCATAGCCGTCCCAGTGCGCGATCTCTCCCGCCGCGCGGGCCATGCGGCCTTCGATCACCTCATTGCTGTCCGTCGCCCGACCGCGCAGGCGACGCTCCAGTTCCTCCATCGACGGCGGCAGGATGAACACCCGCACCACGTCACCGCCCGCAATCTGGTGGAGTTGCTGCGCACCCTGCCAATCGATGTCGAACAGAACGTCGCGGCCGGACTTCAGCATCGCCTCCACCGGAGCGCGGGGCGTGCCGTAGCGCTGCCCGAAGACATGCGCCCATTCCAGGAATTCGTGATCGGCGGTCATCCGCCGGAATTCCTCCAGATCGACGAAATGATAATCCTTGCCGTCGACCTCCCCCGGCCGCATCGGCCGCGTGGTCGCGGAAACCGACATGGCAAGATCCGGCTCCGCAGCCAGCAGCTTGCGCGCGATGGTGGATTTACCGGCGCCAGAGGGCGAGGAAAGAACGAACAGGACGCCGCGGCGCTTGAAATCGGGCGTCTCTATGGAGATGCTGTCGGCCATGGCCGCTCTTGGCGTCATGGACGGGATTTGGCAAGGGGGACTGTCGCGCCGTCAACCCTTGCGGGCCTTGCGCGCTTCCTCGATCAGGATCGGCGGCGGACTGCCGTCCGGCAGGGCCTTGACCTTGCGCTTGCGATCCGCCTCACGCTTCGCCTCATATACCTTTCCGGCCATATAGGCGCCCGTCACGAACAGCGTGCCCATGGGATGACGCATGATGAGCCGCTTGGCCCCCATGCCAGCCAGCAGGCCGATCACGCCCTTCTTGCCGGTATCGGCGGCCACCCGCGCCGCGACGACGGTCGCACCGACGCGGGCCGCCTTTCGGAGCAGCCCGTCCTTGCGGGGCGGGCGGACGGCGATCAGCGGCTGGGCGGGCGATTTTTTCCTCATGGGACATCAATGTACCGCAGCGCGACCGGTTCCACCATGCCGATGTGGATCAGACCATATTTTCGGGCCGGACAAGCCGGTCGAAGCTTTCCCCATCGACCAACCCCAATTGCAGGCCCGCCTCCTTCAGCGTCAGCCCTTCGGCATGGGCGTGTTTCGCGATCCTGGCGGCATTGTCATAGCCGATTTCGGGCGCGAGCGCGGTGACCAGCATCAGCGACCGGTCGACCAGCTCGGCAATCCGCCTCTCATTCGCCTCCAGCCCGTCGACGCAGCGTTCTGCGAAACTATCCATGCCGACGCTGAGCAGATGGATAGACCGCAGCACCGCCGCGCCGATCATCGGCTTGAAGACATTGAGTTCCAGATGCCCCTGAAGGCCGCCGACCGTCGCCGCCTGATGATTGCCGATGACCTGCGCGGCGACCATGGTCAGCATCTCGCACTGGGTGGGATTGACCTTCCCGGGCATGATCGAACTGCCCGGTTCATTGGCCGGCAGGTCGAGTTCGCCAAGGCCCGAGCGCGGGCCGCTGCCCAGCAGGCGGATGTCGTTGGCGATCTTGGTCAGCGCCACTGCCAGCGTCGCCAGGGTGGAGGACAGGTGCACCAGCGGATCGTTGGAGGCGAGCGCCTCGAACTTGTTGTCGGCGGTCCGGAACGGCAGGCCGGTCAGCGCCGCGATTTCCTTCGCCACCGCCACGTCGAAGCCCGCGGGCGCGTTGAGGCCGGTGCCGACCGCCGTGCCGCCCTGCGCCAGCGCCATCATGCCGTGCATGACCGCCGGCTCGATCCGCTTGCGGCTGCGGTAGAGTTGATGGGCGTAGCCGGAAAATTCCTGGCCCAGCGTCAGCGGCGTCGCGTCCTGCAGATGGGTGCGGCCGATCTTCACGATGCCCTCCCACGCCTTCGCCCTGGCGTCTAGGGCGGCGTGGAGCCGGTCGAGCGCCGGGAACAGGGCCGCCGTGGCGGCCCGCGCCGCCGCAATGTGCAGGGCGGTCGGGAAGCTGTCATTGGACGACTGGCCCATATTCACATGGTCGTTGGGGTGGACCGGGCTCTTGCCGCCGCGCTTGCCGGTCAGGGCCTCATTGGCGACGCCCGCGATCACCTCATTGACGTTCATGTTGGATTGGGTGCCGCTGCCGGTCTGCCAGATGACGAGCGGGAACTGGTCGTCATGGTTGCCCGCGACGACCTGCGCCGCCGCCGCCTCGATTGCATCCGCCAGGTCCGAATCGAGTCCGTGTCCTCGATTGACCCGCGCCGCCGCCTGCTTCACGATGGCCAGCGCGTGGACGATGCCGATCGGCATGCGTTCTCCGGGGCCGAAGGGGAAATTCTCGATGCTCCGCTGGGTCTGCGCGCCCCAATAGGCGCTGGCGGGCACTTCTATGGCGCCGATGCTGTCGGTTTCGGTGCGGCTGTCGTTCAAGTCGGGCACTCCCATGATGTCGCCGGAGTGCCGTCAATCTGGGGAGCCCCCGCCCCTGTTTCCAGCCTTATTTCTTCTTGCCGAAGTCCACGGTCACGACATTGGAGCCGTCCTCCGTCGTCACCTGCGGCGCGTCATTTTCCGCCTCTTCATGCGGTTCGGGCGCAATGTCGGCCTGCGCCTGGAACTGGAGCGCGAAATTCACCGCCGGATCGACGAAGGCCGTGATCGCGGCGAAGGGAATATGCAGATGCGCCGCCACCTGGTTGAAGGTCAGGCTGACCCCGAAGGCGTCGTCGCTGACCTTCAGGTCCCAGAATTTGTTCTGGAGGACGATGGTCATTTCGTCGGGGAAGCGTTCGACCAGATGGCGCGGAATATCGACTCCGGCTGCCTGCGTCTTGAACGTGATGTAGAAATGATGCGCGCCGGGAAGGCCGCCCGTCCGTTCGATTTCCCCTAGCACGCGGCCGACGACGGCGCGCAGGGCCTCCTGCACGATTTCGTCATAGGGAATCAGGCTGTCGGGCAGGTCGTCGCTCATGCGCCAATGTCCTAACGGCGCGGCGGCGCGGGTCAAGTGCGCGGTATAGGTGCAACGCCACATTGCAACGGCCGTCCACTTCGTTATAGGGCGCTGCCATGCGCACGGCCGACATTCACCGCAACACTGCGGAAACGCAGATCGACGTGACCGTCAACCTGGACGGCACCGGCATCTACACCGTTTCGACGGGCATCGGTTTCCTGGATCACATGATCGAGCAACTGTCGCGTCACTCGCTGATCGACATGGACGTGAAGACCGTCGGCGACCTGCATGTGGACCAGCATCACACGACCGAGGACACGGCCATCGCCATTGGCGAGGCGGTGGCGAAGGCGCTGGGCGACAAGCGCGGCATTTCCCGCTACGGCAGCGTCTATTCCCCGATGGACGAGACGCTGACCCGCGTGTCGCTGGACATTTCGGGACGCCCCTGGCTGGTGTTCAAGGTGGACTTCACCGTGCAGCGCATCGGGGAATGGGACAGCGAGATGGTGGAGCATTTCTTCCACAGCTTCGCCCAGGCCGCCGGGATCACGCTGCACATCGAAAATCTCTACGGCAGCAACAACCATCATATCGTCGAAAGCTGCTTCAAGGGCCTTGCCCGCGCGTTGCGGCAGGCGGTGGAGATCGACCCGCGCAAGGCCGACGCCATTCCTTCGACCAAGGGAATGCTGTGACCGCGCTTGCCCTGATCGACTATGGCGCGGGCAACCTTCATTCGGTGCACAACGCCCTGCGCAAGGCGGGGGCGGACGACGCCGTCATCACCGCCGATCCGGATGTCGTGGCAGGGGCAGACCGCATCGTCCTGCCGGGCGTCGGCGCCTTCCGCGCCTGCCGCGATGCCCTGGTCGCGATTCCCGGCATGGTGGAGGCGATGAACGAGGCCGTCCGCCAGCGCGGCGTCCCCTTTCTGGGCGTGTGCGTGGGCATGCAGTTGCTGGCCGATGCGGGGGAAGAGTTCGGCCGGCACGAGGGGCTGGGCTGGATAGGCGGCACCGTCCGGCTGATCGAGCCGCGCGATCCGGCGATCAAGGTGCCGCACATGGGCTGGAACGACGTGGCCCTGCGCGGCACGCCTCCGCTGCTGGAAGCGGGTGAGGCCTACTTCCTGCACAGCTATCATTTCGAAGCCGCCGACCCGGCGCATGTCGCCGCCGTCACCGATCATGGCGGGCCGCTGGTCGCGGCGGTGGCGCGCGACACCATCATCGGCTGTCAGTTTCACCCGGAAAAGAGCCAGAGCTATGGCCTTTCCTTCCTGTCCCGTTTTCTGGATTGGCGTCCATGAGCCTGATCGTTTTCCCCGCCATCGACCTCAAGGGCGGCCAGGTCGTGCGCCTGGCCGAAGGCGACATGAACCGCGCCACCGTCTATGGCGACAATCCCGCCGCCCAGGCGATATTGTTCGCGGAAGCGGGCGCGCAGCATC
The DNA here is from genome assembly GCF_019873065.1 of Sphingobium sp. PNB. Taxonomy (NCBI): domain Bacteria; kingdom Pseudomonadati; phylum Pseudomonadota; class Alphaproteobacteria; order Sphingomonadales; family Sphingobiaceae; genus Sphingobium; species Sphingobium sp. PNB. The sequence continues at coordinate 28,199 of NZ_JAINEZ010000060.1, read as the reverse complement.
TGCATGTGGTCGATCTGGACGGCAGCTTCGCGGGCCATGCGGTCAATGCCGAAGCGGTCGAGGCCATTGTGGCGGCCTTTCCCGGCCATGTGCAGCTGGGCGGGGGCATCCGCAACCGGGAGGCGGTGGAGCGCTGGTTCGACCTGGGCGTGTCGCGCATCGTCATCGGCACGGCGGCTCTGAAGGACCCGGGCTTCGTCAAGGCGGCGGCACGGGACTTCCCCGGCGGGATCGTGGTGGCGGTGGATGCGCGGGACGGCTTCGTCGCGACGGACGGCTGGGCGGAGAAGTCCGACATGCCGGTGGTCGACCTTGCCCGCCGGTTCGAGGATGCGGGCGTCGCCAGCCTGCTGTTCACCGATGTCGGCCGCGACGGCCTGCTCAAGGGCTGCAACATCGATGCGACCGTCGATCTGGCCCGCGCCACGGACATTCCGGTGATCGCCAGCGGCGGCGTCGCGGGGATCGCGGACATCCGGGTGCTGAGCCTGCATGCCGACGAGGGCATTGAAGGCGTGATCACGGGCCGCGCGCTCTATGACGGGCGGCTGGACCTGAAGGCGGCGCTGGCGGTGGCGCAGGCGGCCGCATGACCGTCCGCACCCGCGTCATCCCCTGCCTGGACGTCGCCAATGGCCGCGTGGTCAAGGGCGTGAACTTCATCGATCTGCGCGACGCGGGCGATCCGGTCGAGCAGGCGAAGATTTACGACGCGGCGGGCGCGGATGAACTCTGCTTCCTGGACATCACCGCCACGCATGAGGCGCGCGGCACGATCATCGACGTGGTTCGGCGCACGGCGGAGGTCTGCTTCATGCCGGTGACGGTGGGTGGGGGCGTGCGCAGTCCGGAGGATGCCCGCGCCCTGCTGCTCGCGGGTGCGGACAAGGTCGCGGTGAACAGCGCGGCCGTCACCCGGCCCGAGGTGGTGGCGGACATCGCCGACCGCTTCGGCAGCCAGTGCGTCGTCGGCTCGGTCGATGCGCGGCGGGTGGGCGATGGCCGCTGGGAAATCTTCACCCATGGCGGCCGCAAGCCGACCGGCATCGATGCGCTGGAGCATGCGGTGCGGCTTGCCCAACTGGGCGCGGGCGAACTGCTGGTCACGTCCATGGACGGCGATGGGACCAAGGCGGGCTATGACCTTGCCCTTACCCGCGCCATTGCCGATGCGGTTTCGGTTCCGGTCATCGCCAGCGGCGGCGTCGGGACGCTCGATCATCTGGTCGAAGGCGTGGTGGAAGGCCATGCCAGCGCGGTGCTCGCGGCGTCCATATTTCATTTCGGTCAACATAGCATTGCTGAAGCGCATCAGGCGCTGGCGGCCGCCGGCATTGCGGTCCGGACCGCCTGACCGACCCGATTCCGCCGAAAAGCGTCGGTTGCCTTTACATTAACCCAGATCGGCAGGCCCATGTTAACCATGATGGCCCCGTTCCGCCTCCAATTAATGGAACTGGCACGGTGCCTGCACCTCTTCCCGCACCTGACTCAATCAACAGCGGGGTGAAGATGATGAATGTGAACAAGCTGTTTCTGGTTGCTGGCGTGGCCGCTCTGATGGGCGCGGCGGCTCCGGCGGAAGCGACCTGGTGCTGGGGCAAGAAATGCGGCGGCTCCAGCAGCTCGGGCGGTTCCTCGTCCGGCGGCACGCCGACGCCGGTGCCCGAACCGGAGCAGATGGCGCTGTTCGGCCTTGGCGCCGCGGTGCTGGGCGCGCGGGTTTTCGTCGCCCGCCGCAAGCGCAAGTAAGTTTTCGTTTGACGGTTTGCGCGCGTGGCGCTTGATGGCGCCATGCGCGCGACCCTTTTTAATCTTGAACGGACCATCCGCCAGCGGCGGCAGGCCGATCCCGATCAATCCTATGTGGCCAAGCTGACCGCCAGGGGACGCGGCAAGATCGCCCAGAAGCTGGGCGAAGAGGCCGTGGAGACGGTGATCGCCGCCATGGCGGCGGACCGCGAAGGCGCGATCGGCGAAAGCGCAGACCTGCTGTTCCATCTGCTGGTGCTGCTGGCCGACCTCGACATCGCGCTGGACGATGTGCTGGACGAACTCGACCGGCGCGAGGGCGTGTCGGGGATCGCGGAAAAGGCGTCGCGCAAGGGCGATTAAGCGCCCTTCCCGGAAAGATATTGCCGTTCCGGCGTTTGTCCGTCAGCCTCTCGATCTTTGAGAGGACAGGAGGGCATATGTTCAAGACCCTGTTGGGCGGCCTGATCGGCGGCGTCGCCATGTATCTCGTCGGCTTCCTCTTCTGGGGGACGCCGCTGAGCGCGCTCGCCTTTCATCGCGCGGAGTCCGCCGCCGGCAGCAATTTGCAGGCGGCCCTGGCGCAGGCGCTGACGCCGTCGGGCACCGGCGTCTATGTGATTCCCGACCCGGCGACCGCGCAGGGCACCATCCTCTATGGCAAGGGGCCGGTCGCCACGGTCTTCTACAACAATAGCGGATTTCCGGTGACCGATGCCGGGGCGCTGATCGGCGGCCTGATCCTGGCGCTGGTCGTCGGCATCGTCATTGCGCTGATGCTGCGGATCGTGAGCGGCGATCTGGCTGGACGGGCGAGAGCGACGGTCCTGTTCGCGCTGGCGGCCGTGCTGTGGCTACATATCGGGCAAGCGGTGTTCAACCATGCGCCCTGGGGCTATATACTTTATCTGGCCTTCAGCGATTTCGCGGCGCTGGTCGCGGCAGGACTGGTCGCGGCAAAAATCATGGAGAGCAGGCAGGCCGCCGGTTCCGACGCCACGGGGGAGGCAACGCTGCATTAAGCGCGGAAGGAGGCTTGCCGACTTTCCGCTTTCCTTGCTGAACAGACAAATGGCTCGTGAGAGCCTTCGCAGGAACATGGCGCGCTCAGCGGCAGCTATCGGCCATCACCCGCCTCTTCCGCCAGGCGGATCATGCAATCGGCGTGGCGCCGGGCGATGGCCATTCGGTCTTCGCCATAGCCGCCGCCCATGGTGCTGGCGAGCGGGATGCCGCGGCGGCGGGCGGCGCGCATCACGGCGCGGTCGCGGCGGTCCAGCCCGGCATCGCTCAGCGCCAAGCGGCCGAGGCGATCGTCTTCATGCGGGTCGACCCCGGCCTGGTAGAGGATCAGATCAGGCCGGAAATCGTCGAGCACGGGCGGGAGGGCCCTCATCAGCGCCTCCATATAAGCCTCGTCGCCCGTGCCGTCGGGCAGGCCGATGTCGAGCGTCGAGCGGGCCTTGCGCACGGGGAAGTTGCGGTCCGCATGGATGGACAGGGTGAATATGTCCCCACGCCCGCCGGTCAGCACGGCCGTGCCGTCGCCCTGATGCACGTCGAGGTCGAGGATCAATATCCGGTGCGCATCCCCCTCCGCGATCAGCCGGTTGGCAGCGATGGCAAGATCGTTGAACACGCAATATCCCGCGCCGCTGCCGGGCAGTGCATGATGGCTGCCGCCCGCCGCATTCGCCGCATAGCCATGGCGCATGGCGAGCCGCGCCGCCAGCCATGTGCCGCCGGGCGACAGCATCGAACGGCGCGCCACCCGCTCCGTCACCGGAAATCCGATCCGTCTTTCCTTTTCGCGCGGCACGGTCTGCGTCGCGACCTGCTCGACATAATCGGGGTCGTGGACCGCCTCTATCCAGACGCGCGGCATGGGGGCGGGTTCATGCACGGTAAAGGGTGCGGCCGCCATGGTCAGCGCCTCCATCACCAGCCCATATTTGTCGAAGCGAAAGGAACTGCCCGCTGTTGCCGGAGAGACATAGGCCGGATGGTGAACGACGTGCAGCATCATCTTTTCCGCTATCTTCGAGTTTGAACGATGCGGGCTTTGCGCTATCTGGTCCAGCATGAACCGTCCTGAAATGATCCGTTTTTCCGTAATTTCCCTGCTGGGCGCCATCGCGGTGCCGGCGGTGGCGCAACCGCCGGCCGTCGCACCGACCATGCCCGCCCCGTCGGCGCAGCCCCCCGCCCCGCAGGTCATCCTGCCTCCGGCCATGGTGACGCCGCCGCCCGTGCCGCTGCCGCAACCCTCGGCAGCGCAGGAAAAATGGCTGAACGAGTGGCTGAAGGGCGGCGCGGTCCAAGGGTTGATGGCGCGCGCCAGGGCGACCGGAGAACTGAAGGGAGAGGCGCTTCTGTCCGCCGTGCTGGACCGGGCGAAGGCGCTCAGCACCGGGCGCGTGGATACCGCCGACTTCCTGGAGATCTGGGCGTTGCGCCCGGCGCGGTTCGATCCCCGGCCCGGCCTGGCCAAGGCGATCAGCGAGGACCGGCTGCCGCAATGGGCGCTCAGCCTGACGCCGCCCTATGCCGGCTATGACGGGCTGCGCAAGGGGCTCGCCAATTACGAACGCATTCGCGATGCGGGCGGCTGGCCCACCCTCACCGCGCAATCCTCCCCCGATGCCGTGCGGGCGCGCATCGCCATAGAGGACAAGAGCGTCACGCCCGGCGAAAAGCTGGTCGATGTGCTGCAACGGGCGCAGCGGCGCTATGGCCTCAACCCCACCGGCCTGCTGGACGCCCGGACGCTCAGGGAGCTGAACGTGCCGGTGGATGATCGCATCGCCGCGATCATGGCGAATATGGAACGCTGGCGCTGGATGCCGCGCGAATTGCCGGTCAACCGGGTGCAGGTGAATATCGCCGCCGCCGTGCTGACGGTGTTCGAGGGCGACCAGCCGGTGACGTCGATGCGCGCGGTGACGGGCTCGCCGGACAATGCGACACCGATGCTGTCGTCCAGCATCCATTCGATCGTGGTCAACCCGCCGTGGAACGTCCCCTCCTCCATCGCGAAGCGCGAATTGTGGCCAAAGGGGCGCGCGACACTGATCCGGCAGGGGTACAAGATCGTCGGCACGCCGGAAACCGGAGAGCGGATCGTGCAGCCCGCCGGCCCGAACAGCGCGCTTGGCCGGTTGAAGTTCGACTTCAACAATCCCTTCGCCGTCTACCTGCACGACACGCCGTCGCGGGCAAAGTTTTCGAGCTATGACCGGCTGGCCAGCCATGGCTGCATCCGCCTGGAAAAGCCCGTCCCGCTGGCGGAGCTGATGGTGGCGGGCAATCCCGACCTTGCAGGCAAGATCCAGTCGCTGATCGATGCAGGCAAGACCCAGCGGGTGTCGCTGCCCAAGGAAGTGGCGGTGTACCTGCTTTACTGGACCGCCTTCGCCAGCAATAACGGGACGATGAGCTTCCGTTCCGACCCCTATGGCTGGGACAAGCTGCTGGCGGCGAAGATCGAGGCGTCCAGCCGCCGCGTCGACCCGACCGCCGCGCCCGCCACCTCCATCGCATCCAAGGACTGATCTTCATGCGCAAATTCGCCCTTATCGCCCTTGCCGGGACGCTTGCCCTCGCCGCCTGCGGCAAGAAGGAGGAAGAGGCGCCCGCGACCAACAATCTGGTCGAGCCGCCGGTCGAAAATGTGATCGAGGAGGAACCGGTGGCCCCCGCTCCCGAGCCGGGCAACAATGCGGCCGCGCCGGAACCTGCGCCGCCGCCGCGCATTTCCGAACAGCAGCAGATCGAGGACGACGCCGCCGCGACAGGCATGACGGCGCGCCTTGGCCAGGACGGCGCAGACGAAGGCGCGAACGCCACCGAATAGGGGCCCGCGCCATCGGCCGGAGTCTTCCCGCCCCGGAAAGGAGGCGGGACGGCGGCGGCGATCCTGCGCCGCCCTTGGACTGGCGCTGCTCCTTTGCTATATTGCGATTCATGGATCGTCGTAGTTTTACCAAGCTCGCTTTGAGCGGGCTGGCATTTTCGTTTCTTGCCGACAGTGCCGGGCGGGCCGCTCCGCTGGGCGAAACGCAGCCACAGCCGGCAGTTCCTCCCGCACCGCGTCCGGCTTCGCCGGGGCCGCTCGCGACCCAGCCCTATGCGAAACTGCTGGAGCGGGCAAAGGCCGCGCTGGACCAGCATGGGCATATGTTCACCCTGCGGGACCGGGTGGCGCTGGCCGATTTCAATGCGCCGTCGCGCGAATTGCGCTTCCATGTGGTCGACCTGATCGGCGGGCAGGCAAGTTCCTATCTGGTTGCCCATGGCCGCGGTTCCGACCCCGAGCATTCGGGATGGCTCCACAGCTTTTCCAATGAACCCAATTCACTGGCGAGCAGTTCGGGCGCTTTCAAGACCGGCGAAATCTATGAGGGCCAGCATGGCCGGGCGATGCGCCTGGCCGGGCTCGATCCACAGAACAACAATGCGGAGATGCGCGCCATCGTCGTGCATGGCGCGGACTATGTCAGCGAGAACCATATCGCGACCTGGGGCAAGATCGGCCGCAGCGAGGGCTGTTTCGCGCTTGCCCGCCATATGCTGCCGCAATTCATCGGCCTGATGGGGCCGGGGCGGCTGCTCTATGCCGACAAGATCATGGGCCTGACGGCTTAGGCGCAGAGCGTTACCTGTCCCGTTCGCACAGGGTCGGACAGGTTGAAACATGGCGTGCTCCCGCCTTCGCGGGGGCAGGTTCACCGTTGGACAAATAGGGCGTCGTGCGCAAAAGTGGGAATCGGTTTTGCGTTTAAAACGATGCGACAACAAAAGCTTGGAGCGCGCGGCCTGCGTCCGATTTAACGCAGCGCGCTCTAAATAGCGGCGTCAGCCGGCCTTGGCGCCCGTCATCGCCTCGATAGAGGGCTTGTTCATTGCATCGATGGTGCCGTCGCTCAGCATCGCCTTGCCCATTTTCAGCGCTTCGGCGGACAGGGCCGGGTCGTTGCCAGTCTGGCTGACCCCGATCAGCGCGGATAGCAGGATGTTCCGGGACACTGCGTCCCCGGCCTTTTCCGCGACGGACCTGCGCGCGAGGGTCAGCGCCTCCTGATAGAGGGGATCGGCCCCGGTCCTGTCATTGCCGGCCAGCTTCTGATTGCCCATCTGGATCAAGATGCCGGCGAAGATATTGCGGCTGGCGGCATCGGCGGGCTTTGCCTCCACCAGCTTGCGCCAATGGGGCGCGGATTCGGTGTAGAGCGCGATCACCCTGTCCATCCTGCCCAACGCGCCCTGCGCCGCCGCATCGGCGTAAAGCGCGTTGGCGAGGAAATTCACATTTTCGATCCTGGCGGGGTCGAGCTCCACGGCCGTGCGGATAGCGGGCAGTGCGGCTTCATATTTCGCGGCGGCGGCGGCATTGTCGCCGGCCTGCTGCGCGGTCTGTCCCGCGGTGAAATCAGTGACCGCCCGGTTGAAGGCCGCGATCTGTTCCGAACTCATCCGACCGGCGGCGGGAGCCGCCTGCCCCGCCTGCTGGGCAAGCGCCGGGGCCGCCAGCGCCAGCGGCGCGGACAGGGCGATCAGGACGAAAAGAGAAAAACGGGGCGGCAAAATGGAGCACTCCTCGGTCTTGCGAAAAAAGCGGGCTTCGGGGCCGCCCGCCTGTCGATATTGAACGAAGACGCTGCGCCATTCCCACCCGGTCAGGCGCGGGCCATCTCGCAAAAGGCTCGGGCCATGGCAAATTCGTTCCTGCGCTGCGCCGACCGGGCGGCGGCTTCCTTGTCCTCGCCCCATTGTTCGACTTCCCAGGCTTCGTCGATTTCGGACGCCGTCCAGATCAGGTCGGCGTCATGCCCGCCCTCCACCACCGCCAGACCGCAGACGAGCGAGCCGGACAGCGTCACCAGCGTCGATAGCCCCGCCAGGGTGAAAGGGTCGAGAACCGCCACGGCAGCCGCCAGCCGCTCCAGCGTTTCGGTCGGCTGGGCCACCGGAACGATGCCCTGCGTCACCCGGAACGCGACGTCGTAGCGGGTCGTCGCCCATTCCAGCAGCGGGTCCCAGGCCGCGGCCTCTCGAGCGATCAGTTCGGCCGGCCCCTCCGCACGATAGCAGAGCAGATCGCTTTCGGCATAGCGGGCGATGCCTGCGGCAAAACTCCCGCTATTGGGCGCGATCTGGTCTATGGCGCCGTTGGCGAGCCCGGTGAACGGCATGGATCGGGGGTCGACCGTGTCGCCCTGCGCGCGCCATTCTTCGGCGATCGCCTCTGCAAGCCCCTGGGTGGGCAGCGCCAGCGGCGCGCGGGCGGGCGTGCGGACCGGGCGGCCGTCGAGGCGGATTTCGAAACCGGATTCAACCGCGACGACGGCGGCATCCTGGTAGAAGCGTTTCATGATTGCGGCGGTTTCCTGAACAGCGCGAGCAGCAGGCGCGGGACGATGACGAACTGGAACAGGCCGACGATGACGAAGATCGCGCCCATCGCCTTCGCCTTGTTCCCCTGCACCCAATGGAAGCGCTGCATCAGCACCAGGAAGCCGAACATCACCAGCAGCGCGCCCGACAGGCGGAACAGGCCGAGCGCGAAGAAACGCTGGCGGGCGACCTTTTCCGGGTCGGTGGGAGGAACGGGCGGCATGTCGGTCATCGGGAGCGGCTGTCGGACGAAGGGACATGGGGGGCGTGGATATGGCCGCGCAGCTCCGCGCTGTCCATGGCGACGCTGTGTGCGCCGGCGTCCATCAGATCCTGCGGCGTGTGATAGCCCCAGCCCACGCCCAGCGCCCGCGTGCCGGCAGACAGCGCCATGTCGATGTCGAAGCTGGTGTCGCCGATCATCACCGTGCTTTCCGGTGTCGCTCCTGCTTCGGCCATGGCCGTCAGCAGCATGGAGGGATGCGGCTTCGACGGATGGCGGTCGGCGGTCTGCAACGTCACGAAATGGGCGTGGATGCCATGATGGGTGAGGCAAAGTTGCAGGCCGCGGTCCGATTTGCCGGTGGCGACGCCCAGCAGCCAGCCATCGGCATCCAGTTCGCGGATCAGTTCGGCAATGCCGGGATAGAGCGGTTCCGACACCGCATTTTCGCGGCGAAGCTGCTGGAAGGCCAGCTTGTAGCTTTCCGACAGATGATCGTGATAATCGGCCTCCGCATCCGGCAGGAGCCGCGCCATGGCGAGCGGGAGCGACAGGCCGACGACCGACAGGATCGTCGCGCGGTCCGGCGCCACCAGCTTCTCGCCCTCGAACGCGCGGACCATGGCCGTGCAGATGCTGTGCTGGCTGTCGACCAGCGTGCCGTCGCAATCGAATACGGCAAGGCGATTGCTCATGACAGCGTCGCCCGCATGAGGGTGGACATGGCGGCATCGCCTCTGGTCGCGAGAGCGTCCGCCACGGCGATGCGCGCGGATTCCGGCTTGTCCTGTCCCAGCTTCATCGTGCCTTCCATCGCATGCACGGCGATCTCAAAGCCGATCAGGCCCGTCATCACACGCTCGAACAGCCCCTCGCTCATCTTCTCGCGGGTCCAGACCGGTTTCGGCAGGAGGCGGCTTTCCTGATCGTTCGACAGCGCGTCGAGATGGGCGACGGTCTGCTCATGGTCCAGCCTGCGCATGACGCCCCGCAATTCCGCCGACTGGTAGTTCCAGGTCGGCACCTTGTCGGGCATGCCGTACCAGTCGGGGCTGATATAATGATGGGCGCCGGTCACGACGATCAGCGCTTCCTGACCGTCCAGGTGGCGGACGATGGGATTGGCGCGGTGGAGGTGAAGGCCGACATGCCGCTCGTCCCTCCAGACGAGCGGCAGATGGACGACATGCTGGCGGTCCGGTGCGGCCACGCAGAGCAGGCCGAAGCCCACCTCCGCGACGAATGCGCGGATCGCGGCTTCGTCCCGCCAGCGATAAGGCGCGCCGGGCGTCATTTCCTGCGCGGCCCTCCACCCGAACCGCGGGCGCGCCGTTCGCCCTTGCGGCCCTTGCGGATCTGCTTGGCATGAGCGCGGGCGGCCTTCTTCTCATCCTCCCGCGTGGGCGCGCGGGCGACCTCCTCGTCCAGCGGCAGGTCGCCGGCGGAGAGGTCGAAGCCCAGCGAGGCAAGGCTGGCGGCGAAATGCTCGGGCAGTTCGGCCCGCACGTCGACCCGGCCGCCATCGGGATGATCGACCCGGATGCGGCGGGCGTGAAGATGCATCTTGCGGCTGATCGTGCCGCTCAGAAAGGCGTCCTTGCCGCCATATTTGCCGTCCCCGAGGATGGGATGGCCGATTGCCGCCATATGGACGCGCAACTGGTGGGTCCGGCCGGTATAGGGTTGCAGTTCGACCCAGGCGGCGCGATTGCCCGCGCGTTCGATCACGCGATAGCGCGAGCGGGAAGGAAGCCCCTCTTCCTCATCGACATGCATTTTCTCGCCGCCGGTGCCGGGCTGCTTGGCGATGGGCAGTTCGATCATGCCATCCTCGATGGAGGGCACGCCCATCACGATGGCCCAATAGACCTTGCGCGCCGTGCGGCTGGAGAAGGCCTTGGCGAAGAAGGCGGCCGACCGCGCGGTGCGCGCGACGAGCAGCGCGCCGGACGTGTCCTTGTCCAGCCGGTGGACGAGCTTGGGCCGCTGGTCGAGGTCGAACTCCAGCGCATCAAGCAGGCCGTCGACATGATCGTCCGTCTTGGTGCCGCCCTGCGTGGCGAGGCCGGGCGGTTTGTTGATGACGATGGCTTGCGCGTCGCGATGGATGACGAGCCCCTGGGCGAAGGCCGCCTGATCGTCCGTCAGTAGCGGACGAACGCGTTTGGGCTTCGCGGTTTCGGGAGCCTTGGGCTCGGCGGGGGGCACGCGGATGGTCTGGCCCTCCGCGATGCGGTCGCCCGGCGCGGCGCGGGCGCCATCCACGCGCAACTGGCCGGTGCGCGCCCAGCGCGAGACGGTGTTGAAGCCGATGTCAGGCAGATGCCGCTGGAACCAGCGGTCGAGCCGGATGCCGTCGTCATCCGCCGCCACGCGGAATTGCCGCACGTCGAGCGACACGCCCTTCGCCGGAGAGGAGGAGGCGGACCGGGCAGCAGTCTTTGCCGCAGGCGTTTTGGCGGCGGGCGTTTTGACAGGAGGCCGGGCAGCGGGCTTAGGCGCATCCGGCTTGCGGGCGCGAGCCGCCTTGGCCGCGCCGCGCGCCCGCCCCTGGGGCGCTGCGCCGGGCTTGCGGGGGCCGGTGGGTTTGCCGGGAGGACGGCCCTTCATGCGACGCTCCTCATGACGGCCAGGCCGCCGGCCAGCGCGCCCACGGCGCCGATGACGGAAAGGACCGCATAGCCCAGCGCCATGCCCGGCTGCCCCCGCTCCATCATCAGCACGGTTTCCAGGCTGAAGGAGGAAAAGGTCGTGAAGCCGCCCAGCAGACCGACGGCAAGCAGCAGCCGGATCGGTTCGCCCCCCGTCATATTGAAGCGGGCCAGCCATCCGGCGAACAGGCCCATGGCGAAACCGCCGATGATATTCGCGCCGAATGTTCCCCAGGGCCACAGGGCGCCAGGGAATATCTGGATAGCGAGACGCCCGAGCAGGTAGCGCAAGGCCGATCCGACGGCGCCTCCTGCCATGACGAGAAGAATATTGGTCATGCCGCCCGCCCTAGAGCATTTTTGCAAGGCTTGGGAAGCGGTCATTGGCCGGGGGATGAAGGTCGCGCTGATGAAGTGGACGGCCGCGGGGGCTAGAGCCAATCGACATTCAGAAGATGACGAGCCGAAAATGGTGGTTTTCCGTGACCCGGAGCGCAGCCTACTCAAAGTAGGTGAGCACCGGAAGCACGGAAAAGCGTCATTTGCAGGCCGTCAGAGCTGAATGTCGATTGGCTCTAGGGGGCGGTTAGGGGACATCAAGCCCCTTCCCTCCAGGTCCAGACAAGGCAAGTGGCTGGTTTGAAGGGGTGGAGTGGAGCAGTGCCGCTGTTCCCCCCTTCCAATCGCCGATATGGCATTTTTTTCGCGACCCATGTCACGCCAGCCGATCCTGTCTCGTCATGTCGGCATAACTCAGGAAGAAAGGTGCTGACATGACTGCCAAGCTCGACCCCTTTGCCGCCGCGCCCCAGCTTATGAAAAGCTGGTTCGCCACCTCCGCCGCCATCAATGCCAGCCTTGAGCCGAGCCTTATCGAGCTGGTGAAGATCCGCGCGTCGCAGATCAACCAGTGCGCCAACTGCATCAACATGCACACGGTCGAGGCCCGCGCGCAGGGCGAAAGCGAACAGCGCATCCACCTGCTTTCCGCCTGGCGGGAGGCGCCCTGCTATACGGCCCGGGAGCGGGCCGCGCTGGAATGGACGGAGGCCTTGACGCGCCTTTCCGAAGGGCACAGCCATGAAGCGGCCCACAAGGCGCTGGCAGCCGAGTTTTCGGAGGAGGAGCAGGTGAAGCTGACCCTGATGATCAACGTCATCAACGGCTGGAACCGGATCGCGGTGGGCTTCGGCCTCTGGTACGACACGCCGGCCAGGGCGGCTGCGTGATGGCGCAGGGGGCGCATGGGGGCGCGGCGGAGAGCTTCGATCCGCTGCGTCCCAGGCTCATCCGCGTCGCCTATCGCATGCTGGGTTCGGTCGCGGACGCCGAGGATGTGGTGCAGGAAGCCTTTATCCGATGGATGGGCGCCGACCGCGACGCGGTGCGCGAGCCGGAAGCGTTCCTGCGCCGCACCGTGACGCGGCTGTGCCTCGACCAGCTCAAGTCGGCGCGGCGCAACCGCGAAACCTATATCGGCCCCTGGCTGCCCGATCCGGTGGTGGACGACGCCGGGGAAGAAGAGGATGTGACGCTGCCGCTGATGCTGGCGCTGGAACGGCTGTCGCCGCTGGAGCGGGCGGCTTTCCTGCTGCATGACGTCTTCGGCGTCGGCTTCGAGGAAATCGCCGCCACGGTCGAACGCGATCCGGCGGCCTGCCGTCAACTGGCGGCGCGGGCGCGGGCCCATGTGCGGGAGGCGAGACCCCGCTACCGGGTGGAAAGACAGCACGGGCTGGAGATTGCCGGCGCCTTCTTCGCCGCCTCGCGGAGCGGCGACATGGCGGCGCTGGGCGCGATGCTGGCACGGGATGTCAGCCTGCACAGCGATGGCGGCGGCAAGCGCCCTGCCGCGATCGTTCCCGTGCTGGGCTTCGGCCCGGTCATGCAGATGCACAAGGCGCTGGCCGTGCTGTTCGGCAAATATGGGTCGACGCTGGTGCGCGTGGGATTGATCAACGGCCTTCCCGGCTTCGTCACCCGGGAGGCGGACGGCGAACTCCAGACCACGGCGCTCGACATCGAGGATGGGCGCGTCACCGGCATCTATGTGATGCGCAACCCGGACAAGCTGCGGCATCTGCATTGACGGGGCCGGAAAGCCTGCGCTGGGCCTGTCGAAGGTCGGGAACCGGTCTTCCGATCAAACGATGCCCCAACAAAAGCCTGGAGCGCGCGTCCCGTGTAACGCAGCGCGCTTTTTAGAGGAAAATCCTTTGCGCGCCGGGGACGGCCCGGATCAGATAATAAGCGGCGAGCGGTATCAGAAGCGCCTGCACCAGCAGCCACGGCTTGGCCATATAGGGCGAAAGATAGTGAATGACCGCGACGTGGAGATACATGATGACCAGCGATGCGCGCCCGATGGCGGCGATCCACCCGCCAAAGGGCGCGATCCGCACCGAAAGGCGGAACAGCAGGAAGCTGGTGGCCATGGCCGAGGCGATGGACAATAAGGGCCAGCCATAGTCGGCCGCCTTCATGTTGAGCGTCGGCAGCAGCGCCGTCAGCCCGGCCAGCGACAGCGGGACCAGCGGCGCCAGCATCCAGCTTCGCCAGTCCACGCGCTGCCATGCCGCCCCCGCCCAGAGCAGGACCAGGGCCATGGGTAGGGTGAGCAGCCCCAGCGGCGACAGGCTGGTGCATTGTCCCGCGCCATAGGCGATCAGCAGCACCGGCAGCATCAACAACGCCCAGCGCCGGTCGAGCGGGTCGGGCCAGCGGGCCAGCACCATGTTGAACAGGATGCGCGCCATCATCAGGCAGGGCACGAACCAGAATATGGTGAACGGCCCGCGCAACCAGGAGCCGCCGAGCGCTATCGGCGCCAGATCCCCCGGCCAGTCATGGAAGATCGGCCTGCCGCCCTTCATCGTCTCGACGACCTGATCCGTCAGGATCAGCAGGATCAGGAAAGCCGTATAGGGCCGCATCTGGGACGCGAGCTGGCGGCGGGTGAAGCGTCCCGCCGGCTGCGGACGGGACAGGAGGCCCGACAGCAGGAAGAACAGCGGCATGTGGAAGCTGTACATTGCGTCGCGCAGTCCCCCGCGCGTCCACACATGGCCGGCGACCACGGCGACGATCCCGATGCCGCGCGCGACATCGATCCATTCCAGCCGCCCTCCGCCCGGCGGATGCGCCTCATGCCCCCTGTTCTCCATGCCCTCCACGCCCTATAGGAAGCGGCACGCGCGTCAATCGCTGCCCTGCATTTACGGAAAAACGCCTCTTGTCCCTGCTTCATGACCGAGTTCTGTTCATCGATGGCGAGGCCATCATCCTCGACAAGCCGGCGGGCCTGCCCGTCGACGCGCCGCGTGACGGGTCGCTTTCGCTGGAAAACCACCTGTCCTCGCTGACCTTCGGCTTCCAGCGCTGGCCGCTGCCGGTGCACCGGCTGGACCGCGACACCAGCGGCTGCCTGCTGCTCGCCCGCAATCCCAAGGCGCACAAGCGCTTCGCCGCGGCCTTTGAGGCCGGAACGGTCGCGAAACGCTATGTCGCGGTGTTGGACGGCGTTCCGGCGGAGGACAGCGGCACCATCGGCCTGTCGCTCAAGAAGATCAGTACGCCCGCCCAGGGGTGGCGGATGATCCCGGCGAAGGCGGGGAAGGCCGCGTTCACCGACTGGCGCAAGATCGCGGAGAAGGACGGACGCTCGCTGATCGTCTTCACCCCCCGCAGCGGACGCACCCATCAGATCCGGACCCATGCGCTGCATGGCCTGGGCTTCGGCATTGCGGGCGATCCGGTCTATGGATCGGGCGAAGGGCCTATGCTGCTGCACAGCCGCTTCCTCAGCATCCCGCGCGGGGAGAAGCCGCCGGCGGAAGCGACCGCCCCCCTGCCCGCGACCTTCGCGGCAGCGGGCTTCGGGCAGGAACTGCTCGAACAGGCCGGGCTTTAGCGCCCTTGCCACGCATCCCCGTCACCCGGTCGATCTCCATCGACAGCGACGAGCTGTCGGAGAGCTTCGTCCGCTCGACCGGGGCTGGCGGCCAGCATGTGAACACCACGGACAGCGCGGTGCAGTTGCGCTTCGACGTGGCGAACAGCCCGTCGCTGCCCGAGGCGGTCAAGCACCGGCTGGCGGCGATCGCCGGACGGCGGATGACGGCGGAGGGCGTGCTGATCCTCCGTTCCGAAGGCTCGCGATCGCAGCTCTTGAACCGGCAGGAGGTGCTGGCCCGGCTGGTGGAATTGATCCGGGACGCCACGGTCGTGCCGAAGGCGCGCAAGGCGACCAAGCCGGGCAAGGCCGCCAAGGCGCGGCGCGTCGACGCGAAGAAGGCGCGCAGTTCGGTCAAGGCGGGGCGTGGCAAGGTAAGGCTGGATTAACCGGTCTGGCCTGCACCCGCGCCACATCCTATATGCCGGCCATGTTCGATTTTTCTCCCCCGGCCGGTGCCGACAAAGCCACGCTCCATGACGACCTGCTCTCCGCCGCCGATGCGCTGACGGCAGGCGAGCCCGATGCCATCGCCAACATGGCCAATGTCTCCGCGCTGATCTGGCAGTTCCTGCCCGACCTCAATTGGGCGGGCTTTTACCGGATGGTCGGCGGCGAACTGGTCCTTGGCCCCTTTCAGGGCAAGGCCGCCTGCATCCGCATCCCGCTGGGCAAGGGCGTCTGCGGCGCCGCGGCGGCCAGCGGCCAGACGCAACTGGTGGAGGACGTCCACGCCTTTCCCGGCCATATCGCCTGCGACGCCGCCAGCGCTTCGGAAATCGTCGTGCCGGTGATCGTCGAAGGCCGGGTCGTCGCCGTGCTGGACCTAGACAGTCCGATCCCGGCGCGCTTCGACAGTGCGGACCGGACCGGGCTGGAGGCGCTGGTCGGGCGGATCGCGTCGCGTCTGGTTTAGGTGGTAAACCCATGAATGGCACCTTCAGGGAACCAAAATAGCGAACATATCGGGCCGCAATGCGCGCCGCTGCCTCTTTTCGGGACAGGCATGGAAATGCCGGCGCTTGGATGGCGGCGGCCGATCATGCTAAACAAGCCGTTAACATATCAGCCGAAAACGGGGATTTGAGCATGCATATCCGGAGCTTCATCCTGGCCGGCGCCGGTCTGGCGGTCGGGTTGACGGCGCCGGTTTCCGCAAATGGGCCGGTCGGGGGTGGAGGAATGGCCGCCCGGCCGGCGGTGCATGCGGGAACCACGGTGCACCGCTGGGGTCCGCGCCATCAGGGCCGTTGGCATGCGGGCTGGTACGCGCCGGGCGGCTGGGCGGCCTATCGCAGGCCCGTGGTCGGCTATGTCCTGCCACGCTATTGGGTCAACCCCGCCTATCATATCCGCAACTATGGCGCTTACGGGCTGCCGGCGCCCGTCAGCGGCTATGGCTGGTCGCGCTATTATGACGATGCGGTGATGACCGACCGGGATGGCCGCGTGCGCGATTATCGCAACGGCGTCGCATGGGAGGAAGCAGGCGACACGGCACCGCCGCCGGGCATCGGCTATGATGACGAAGTCACCGCGCGGGATGGCCCGCCGCCGCCGCCGCTGGGCTATGAAGGGCGCTGGAGCGGCACATGGCGCGACAAGGACGGCAAGACCTTCAGCGGCGATTATGAAGGCCGTTTCGAGGGGCAGGTCCGGGGTGGACCCGGCGTCGATTTCGACCCGCCGCCCTATGCCGCCGGGCCGAACCGGACGGAGCGGCGCGCCGGTCCGGGAGAACCCGTCGTCACGATGACGCAAGCGCCGGGCTTCATATCGGGCGGCTATTATTATCCCGGCGCCACCACCACGACGGTCGTGGTCCAGCCCGCCGTCACCACCACCCGGACCTATGTGACGGAAGTTCCGGTCCGCAGGCGCAGGGTGCGGTAGCATCGACAGAGCTGTCCCGGTGCGCGCGGGAAGGATTGGAGCGGAAAAACCGGCTTTCGCTCCGATGAATCAGATCGCCGCTCCAGCTTCCTTGTCTTCCGCGATTTCTTGACCAGCGACGGTTACGATCGCTTGGAAATCGCTCTGGAGCAGATTCCGATCCGATCGCATCGGCTCGACTGCTCTAAATTTTTGTTTTATCGCGTTTTCCGAGTCAGCAGACGATTCCATCTGCCTGGAAATCGCTCTAGGCGGCGCGGGACCGTACCGCCGCCCCATCAGATAACCCTGGCCGATGGTGCAGCCGCGAGCGATCAGCATCTCGACCTGTCCCACCGTTTCGACGCCTTCGGCCACCACCTCCATGCCCAGGCTGCTGCCCAGCTTGACGATGGCGTCGACAATGACGGCGTCGCCCGCATCCTGTTCGATATTGCTGATGAAACTGCGGTCGATCTTCAGCACGTCGACCGGATATTGCTTCAAATGGCTGAGCGATGCGTAGCCGGTGCCGAAATCGTCCAGCGCGATCCGTACACCCGCCGACGACAGGCGGTGCAACGCCCGCTCCACCTGTTCGGCGCCCCGGCCCAGGAAAACGGTCTCCGTCACCTCGATCTCGAACTGCTGCGGCGGGATGGTGCAGCGCGCGAGATGGGCGAGGACATAGTCGGCAAAATCATGCTGCATGAAATCGGCGGCGGAGGCGTTGATGGCGACCCGGCCCGGATCATGGCCTGCGCGCAGCCATCGGTCGACGTCGCGGACGACCTTCGCCAGCATCTTTTCGGTAAGTTCGACAGCCAGTTCCGCATTGTCGAAAGCCGCCGCGATCGTGTCGGGCGCGTGGACGCCGGTGCGGGGATGCTGCCAGCGCAGCAGCGCCTCATAGCCCAATATCCGTCCGGTCCTCATGTCCGCCTTGGGCTGGTAATAGGGGACGACCAGATCGTCCACGATCGCCTGCCGCGCCATGTGGATCATCGAACTGCGCTGTTGCGCGTCGGCGCGCAATTGCGACTGGAACAGCGTCAGCCGGCCCCGTCCGGTGGACTTGGACGCATAAAGCGCCAGGTCCGCCGCCTTCAGCAATTCCGCCGCATCCTCGCCATGTTCGCCAAAGACCGCGCCGCCCATGCTGATCCCATAATCGAGCGACCGCCCATTATGGACATAGGGCGCGCGCACACCGCCCAGCAATTCGGCGCTCCAGGCCGAAAGCGCCGCGCTGCTGGCGAGCGAGGGCGCGATCATGCCGAACTCGTCGCCGCCCAATCGCCCGATCATGGCATCGGCCGGCGCGCAGGAGGCGAAACGCTGCGCAAAACCGCAGAGCAGCGCATCGCCCGCATCATGGCCCAGCGTGTCGTTGGTCCGCTTCAGGTCGTCGATGTCGACCAGGATCAGGCCGAAACTTTCCCCCGTCCGGCGCGCCTGCTCGGTCATTTCCTCCAATGTCGTCTGCCACAGCGCGCGATTGGGCATATGCGTCATGGGATCGTGCGTGGCGGCCCAGCGTATCCGTTCCTCGCTGTTCCTTTCTTCCGTCACATCCTGGAAGGTCACGATGACGCGCAGTGGCTTGCCGGAATCGGAGAAGCTGCTCCAGCCGACGCTCTTGATCCAGCGCAGGGCGCCGGTGTCGGCCCTGTGCACCCTCAGCGTGGCTTCGAAATGCGGCGGCATGCGCCCGTTCGCGACGGCGTCCAGCATTCCGGCGAGACGCGACCGATCATCCGGGTGCACCAGCCGCAATGCCAGTTCGCTCGTCGCCGGTTCGGTATCCGACAGGCCCAGCATCGTCCGGAATTCCCGCGACCATGTCCGCGTGCCGGCGACCGCGTCGAAATCCCATATGCCCAGCCGCGCCGACTGCACCGCCAGGCGGAAGCGTTCCTCGCTGTCAGCCAGTTCGCGCTGCGCCAGTTTCTGTGCGTGAACATCCTCCAGCGTTCCGTACCAGCGCACGATCCGGCCCTTCGCGTCGCGGCGCGCCGAGGCGCGCGACCGCATCCAGCGATAGCCGCCGTCGGAGAGGCGCAGCCGGTAGTCGACGTCGACAGGATCGCCTGAATGGAGCTTTTCCGTCCAGATGGCCAGCGTGCGATCCACATCGTCGGGATGCAGCGAATCGATCCACCCCCTGCCCCGCGCACGCGCCGGGGCCATGCCGGTCAGTTCCTGCCAGCGGGGTCCCACCTCCTCGATTTCGCCGCTGACCGATGCCGTCCAGGGGACCTGCGGACTGAGTTCGACCGACCAGCGATAATGCTGCCGGCTTTCCGCCAGGGCATCGGCCAGTGCGCGGCGGTCGCAGTCGTACCGCTCATCGATGTCCTCGATCGTTCCGTACCAGAGCGGCGCCTCATCGGGCTCCACGACCAGCGACATGCGCACGATCCCCGACCTCGTTTCACCGGCAAGGGTGCGCATGCGCACGGGAACGGGATCGGGCCGGGCGGAGCGTTTGGCGGCGTCGGCCAGCGCTTTCCAGTCATGCCTGTCCAGCATCGACCGCCAGCCATTTCCGATGATGTCACAGGAAAAATGACGGGCAAAAAGGTCCGACATGATCTCCCGCGACAATATGCGGCCGCGATAATCAGCGATCCAGCGAATCAGCGGCGGCGAAACGCGCTGGAAGACCGGAGAGAATAATAGTTCGTTGCGATAGTGAAACGCATCCCATTCCAGCCCGTCCCGAGCCAGTTCGGAGGCAAATTCCCCAAATCTGCGATCAGCAAAACGGTCCATCTGCCGGTCCTGATCCAACGCCATTTCTGCAATCCATGGGAAAGCAGTAACGGAAAAAGTTAAATAAGATTTCCAATGCCGTAGTACGTAATCAATCCATAACGGCGTTAAGCCGTTCCATGCCGATCGCGCGAAAGCGCCATCGGTCGTCCTTCGTACGGGCTGGATTTTTCGCCGGCTTTATTTGCGGAAGATCGCCGCCAGTTCGCGCGGCAGCGCCGGCTCGTCGCGGCTTTCCGCCTGCTGCACGGCCTGCGCCTGCTCCTGCGGGTCGAAGCGGGTCCAGCCGTTGCGGCTCAGTCGTTCGAGCGGCCGGTAGCGTATCTTGTACTGCATCCGCTGCGATCCCTCGACCCAATAGCCGAGATAGACATAGGGCAACCCCGCCTTCGCCGCGCGCAGGATATGGTCCATGATGATGAAATTGCCCAACCCCTTGCGATGCTCCAGCTCCGTATCGAAGAAGCTGTAGATCATCGACAGGCCATCGCCCTGCCGATCGGTAAGGCAGGCGCCGATCAGCCTGCCGGGACGGCCATCTTCGCCTGGTTCGCGATATTCGACGACATGGCTTTCCACCGGGGTCTGTTCGACCATGTCGGCAAAGTCCATCTCATCCATTTCGGTCATGCCGCCGCCGGGATGCCGGGCGCGCAGATAGCGCTGGAGCAGTTCGAACTGTTCCTCCGTCGACCAGGGCTTGCAGGCGGTGATGACCAGGTCTTCGTTCCGGCGCAGCAATTTGCGCTGGGTGGCGTTCGGCTCGAACTCCCCCGCGACGACGCGCACGGACACGCAGGCGGAGCAATCCGCGCAACTGGGGCGATAGGCGACATTCTGGCTGCGGCGGAAGCCGATGCGACCGAGCGCGTCATTCAGTTCCGACGCATTGTCCCCGCTCAGTTCGGTGAACACCTTCCGCTCGCTTTTGCCGGGCAGATAGGGACAGGGACTGGGGTTGGTGACGAAAAAGCGCGGAAAGCGGAACGGTGCACTCACAACCGCATCTCCCCCACAGCGCTGCCCGACCCCTGATTCATGAGTCGACTATGCCGTTCGCGGGCCGCTGTGAAAAGTTTATTTACCACGAAAATTGGTTAAGCGGCAGAGAAGAGGCAGGGACGTTATGAGATAGGCCGGGGATGGCCAGTTGCGAACATTGACGCTACGCAATCCGACCGCTTGACCATTTCATTCCGCCGCGACAGCCTCGAAATCCGCTTCGGCCAGGAACTTCTCCACATCCAGAGCGGCCATGCAGCCCATGCCGGCGGCGGTAACGGCCTGACGATAGACCTTGTCGCTGACGTCGCCCGCCGCGAAAACGCCAGGGATGGCGGTCCGGGTCGTGCCCTTTTCCACCAGCAGATAGCCCTCGTCCATCGGCAGCTTGTCGACGAACAGCTCCGTAGCGGGCTGGTGGCCGATGGCGACGAACGCGCCGTCCGTCTCTATATGCGATTTGTGGCCGGTCACCGTGTCGACCAGGTCGACGCCGACCAGCCCCTCGGGATCGCCGCCGCCCACGAAGCGATCGACCGCCTGGTTCCACAGCACCTTGATGTGCGGATGCGCGAACAAGCGCTGCTGGAGGATCTTCTCCGCCCGGAGCGAGTCGCGGCGGTGGATCAGGGTGACGTCATGGCTGTGGTTGGTGAGGTACAGCGCCTCCTCCACCGCGGTATTGCCGCCGCCGATCACCACCACCTTCTTGCCGCGATAGAAGAAGCCGTCGCAGGTCGCGCAGGCGGAGACGCCCTTGCCCTGCAAAAGCTGTTCGCCCTCCGCACCCAGCCATTTGGCCTGGGCGCCGGTCGCGATCACCAGGCTGTCCGCATAATAGAGCGTGCCGCTGTCGCCCTTCAGGCGGAAGGGCCGTTCCGACAGGTCGACATCGATGATCTGGTCGTACATCATCTGCGCGCCGACATGCTCCGCCTGCGCCTGCATCTGTTCCATCAGCCAGGGCCCCTGGATCACGTCGCGGAAACCCGGATAATTTTCGACGTCGGTCGTGATCGTCAACTGGCCGCCCGGCTGCATGCCCTGCACCACGATCGGCGCCAGGCCCGCGCGCGCGCCATAAATGGCGGCGGACAGGCCGGCCGGGCCGGAACCGAGGATCAGCATGCGGGTCGAATGGGTGGCGGTCATGAAAGTCTTTCCGGCTGCGATTCGTCTGTCGGGATGAGATAGGCGAAGCAGGCGGACGCGCAAGCGATGGATTTGCTTGAAGGGTGAGAAGCTGAGCCTTGGGCCGCCGCCTTCGGTCCCGTCAATCGAGGACGTTGGGCAAATCCTCGAACCCCTTGCGCAGCGCGGCGGACCAGCTGTGCGAGAGAAGCTGGAACTCCTCATTGTCCGCCTCGATCCGGGTGCGCACGCGGAAGTCGAAGGCATCCCGCTCTATCACGGTCAGGTCCAGCGGCATCCCCACCGACAGGTTGGACCGCAGCGTCGAATCCATCGACACCAACACTGCCTTGGTCGCATCTTCCAGACTGGTTTCGCGCTTGATGATGCGATCCAGGATCGGCTTGCCATATTTATGCTCGCCGATCTGGAAGAAGGGCGTGTCCTCCGTCGCCTCGATGAAATTGCCGGCCGAATAGATGAGGTAGAGCCGCGGCTTGCCGCCCCTGCGCTGCCCGGCGATCAGGATGGAGGCGTCCGCCGCCGCGCCCTGCATCTCTATGGTGCTGCGATAGCGGCCCTGCATGGTGCACATCGCCTCCCCCACGATCTGCGCGACGCGGTGCATGGTGGGGCAGTTGAGGATCGTCTCCACATCCGGATCGAGCGCCGAATCCTTGATCGCGCGGCCCAGCATCGCCTTCACCCCCTGGGTGATAGACAGATTGCCGGAGCACATCAGGGTGATCGCCCGCTCGCCCGGCACGCTGTAGGTGAAGCTTTTCCGGAAGCGCGCGATATTGTCCATCCCCGCATTGGTGCGGGTGTCGGACAGCATGACCAGCCCCTGGTCGACGCGCACCGCCACACAATAAGTCATGGCCCCAAGGGCTCCTATCGTCGTTCAACCCTGCGTGGTGGTCTGCGCGCCCTGTTGTTGCTGCCGCTGGAGCTGCCGCTCCTCCACCCCATCCTCCGCCTGCGCGATCCGGACGTCCGCGTCAATCCAGATATCGCCCGCCACGGTCACGGAGCCGCGTATCGGCGCGGCCTCATCCGCATCCAGCCCGCAGGCGAGGCGCAGATAGCGCTCCGTCACGCAGACCCGGTTGGAGGGATCGAATCCCACCCAGCCCAGTTCGGGCACCAGCGCCTCCGCCCAGCCATGAGTTTCATGCAGCACGTCGCCCTCATCGGCCAGCAGATAGCCGGACACATAGCGCGCGGGGATGCCCATGGACCGCGCGCCGGCGATGAACACCTGCGCATGATCCTGACAGACCCCGGCGCCCAGCGCGAAAGCCTCCGCCGCCGTGGTGTTCGTGGTCGTCACGCCTGCGCGATAGGCCACGGCATCGCTGACGGCGGCCGACAGCGCATGCAGCCGGGCCAGCGGCCCGTCTTCGTCGGGGAGGGACAGCGCCATCGCCCGGATTTCCGGCGATGCCCCGGTCAGCCGCGTTTCCCGCAGGAAATAGCGCGGGTTCACCGGGCAGCCGAGCCAGCCCACCACGCCATGGCCTTCGCATGTTTCGACCAGTCCTTCCGCGACGATGACGGCATTGTCCAACCGGTCGTGCCGGACCCAGATCGCCTCCATCTCGCCATAGCTGTTGCGGCGAAAGCCGGTCAGCGGATCGCCATTGACGCTGACCTGCCAGTCCAGCACCTTCTGCGTCGGCGTGTCGACGGGCATCAGCTTCAGCCGCATCGCCACCCGCCCGGCCGCAGCCTCATAGCGATAGATGGTCTGGTGGCGGACGAGCAGTTTCATGCGCGTCCTCCCATCAGCCGAAATGATAGGCCTGGGCGATCTCGACGCCCAGGCGGTTGGTGCTCATCAGGCCGTTCTGCACCGTTTCATGCAGGCCGGCCCGGAAGATTTCGCCGCTGTCCAGCTTCTCCAGATCGGTCACCATCTGCCGCACGGTGTCATGGCAGGCCGAACGCGCATCATGCCATCCGGCCAGACGGTTCAGCCGATAGGCAAGCTGGTCGTAGCAATAGGCGACGCTGCGCGGGAACAGACGGTTCAGCATCAGGAAATCGGTGATCTGCCAGGGCGTATAGGTGCCGCCATAGACATGGTGGAACGCCCGCGCGCCAGACAGCGCATACAGCACCGACGTCCATTGATAATGGTCGCGATTGCCGCCGACCACTTCCGTTTCCGGCAGCAGCACATAATATTTGACGTCCAGCAGGCGCAGCGTCATCTGCGCCCGCTCCAGCGCGGAGCCGGTGCGCAGGAAATCATGCCCCTCATTGCGGAGTTGCCCCGAATGGGCCGCGCCGCGGAAGGTCATCACCCGCGTCTTCACCCAGTCGATCAGCGCGGGAAGCTGCTGCCGCGCCTCCGCCACGTCATAGCTGTCGAGCTTGCGCCAGCCTTCGTTCAGCGCCTCCCACATGTCCTGCGTCAACATGGTGCGGGCCGATTTGGCGTTGGCGCGGGCTTTCAGCAGGCAGGACCGGATGGAGGAGGGATTGTCGAGGTCCAGCATCAGGAAGGCGATGGCGTCGCTTTCCGTCACCTGCGCGCCTTCGGGGAAATGGTTGAGCGCGCCTGTGGCCCGCACCACCGATCGCCACTCGTCGCGATGATGCGCGCCGGGCAGGATCGCCATGCGCTGGCCCATGGTCAGCAGGCGGGCGGTGGCCTCGGCGCGCTCCATGTAGCGGGCCATCCAGAAGAGATTTTCGGCCGTCCGGCTCAGCATGGGGCCCGCTCCCACTCTTCCGTCATTCCCGCGAAGGCGGGAAACGCCAGTACGGCGAAGCCAATCCATCTCCCAAGCGTGCCGCCAGGGGTGAGATCAGGAGATCTATTCCCGCCTTCGCGGGAATGACGGAGAAGGGTGATGAAGGTTCTAAACATCATCAATCCTGCAATACCCAGGTGTCCTTCACCCCGCCCCCCTGGCTGGAGTTCACCACCAGCGATCCTTCGGTCAGCGCCACACGCGTCAGCCCGCCGGGCACCAGCCTGATCTGCTTGCCCACCAGGCAATAGGGCCGGAAATCCGCATGGCGCCCCACCACCGCCGCCGGTCCCAGCGTGGGCACGGTCGACAGGTCCAGCGTCGGCTGGGCGATGAACTCGCCCGGATTGGCGCGGATGCGGTCGGCATAGGCCGCGATCTCGTCCTTGGTCGATTTCGGCCCGATCAGCATGCCGTAGCCGCCCGATCCATGGACTTCCTTCGCCACCAGTTCGTGCAGATTTTCCAGCACATAGGCGCATTCGTCCGGCTTCCCGCACTGCCAGGTCTGGATATTGTCCAGGATCGGCTGCTCGCCCAGATAGAAGCGGATCATTTCCGGCACATAGATGTACACGGCCTTGTCGTCTGCGATCCCCGATCCCGGCGCGGAGGCCAGCGTCACGCCGCCATTGCGATAGACGTTGAAGATGCCCGGCACGCCCAGCAGGCTGTCGGGGCGGAACACCAGCGGGTCGATATATTCATCGTCGATGCGCCGGTAGATGACGTCGACCGCCTTCGGCCCCAGCGTGGTCTTCATCCACACCCGGTCGTCGTCGACGAACAGGTCCGCCGGCTCCACCAGTTCCACGCCCATCAGGTCGGCAAGGAAGCTGTGCTCATAATAGGCGCTGTTGAGCGAACCGGGCGTCAGCACCACGACCACCGGATCGCCCTTGCAGGCGGGCGGCGCGACTTCCTTCAGGCTTTTCAGCAATTCCGCGGGATAATCGTCGACCGGCGCGACCACGCCCTGCGCGAACAGTTCCGGGAACATGCGGGTCATGATCTCACGATTTTCCAGCATGTAGGACACGCCGGAGGGGGTGCGGCAATTATCCTCCAGCACCTCGAACCGGGTTGGCCCGGTGCGGACGATGTCGATTCCGACGATATGGCTGTACACTTTCCCCGGCGGGGTGAAGTCGGCCATTTCCACCAGATAGGCGCTGTTCTGATAGATGATGTCCGCGGGCATGACCCCCGCCTTCACAATTTCTCCGCGATGATAGACGTCGTGGAGGAAGGCGTTAAGCGCCCGGGCCCGTTGCCGGATGCCCTTGTCCAGCACGCGCCATTCCTGGGCCATGAAGATGCGGGGCAGCAGGTCGAAGGGGATCAGTCGTTCGGGATCGCCCCCCTCCCCATAGACGGCGAAGGTGATGCCGATGCGCCGGAAGATCGCCTCCGCCTCATCCATTCGACGATTGAGCCCGGCAATGCCGGTCCGATCCACCCAATTCTGCACTTCCGCGTAGCAGGGGCGTATCGAACCATCCGGCTCAAACATTTCGTGGAAGGGCAAAGTATCGATCCTCCCTCAGCCGGCCATCGGCTGGTTGTGCATTGCAACATTAGTGCAACAGGAAAGGACGAATGCAAGCGGAAAATCCGCCTGGGCCTGACTGTCTGTAAAGGTGGTAGCGGAGGAGGGACTTGAACCCCCGACACGCGGATTATGATTCATAATGTCCACCTGTTTTTATTGGGTTTTTCTGTAAACGATACCCCTAAAAAGCCGCAGGAATCCGTGGCAATCCGACGCATTGTAAACCGAAGATCAAGCCGTAAGCCTTTCGACAAGGCTTACCACAACCCGCGCCTCATCGACATATCGAGCGCGAATCTCACCGATGCGCTTGGCCGTCCATCCGACGATGCGGGCGATCTCATCATCGGTCAGGCCCTTCATCGCAACCCATGTGACATAGGTGCCGCGAAGATCATGCATCGTCCGGTCGAAATCGGCGGGCATCTTCTTTTGGAAGACGGAACCGAGGCCGCTTTCGGTCCACGGCTTTCCCCGGCTGTTGCGCAGGATCGTGCCCTCTCTGTGCGGCCTGTTGTCCAACAGCGCCCGCAATTCCGGCAGGATGGGGATCACGGCCCGCCCCTGCCGCTTCTTGGTCGTCAGGATGATGGCTTTTTCGCTGACATGGGTCCAGTCGAGACGCACAAGATCGCCAAGGCGAAGGCCGGTCAGACTGGCGAGTTTCAGCGCATCCATCAGATGCGGCGGGCAAATCTGTTTCCCGTCTTCGTCCTTATGATCAGCAATCGCCTTCCAGTGCCGATCTTCCCAAACCTGATCGGCCTTGTTGACGCTGTGCAGCAGCTTTATCCCAGAGGCGATATTGGTTGCCAGAATGCCATTGTCGACGCACCAGCTAAGAACCGTCGCCACCATCACGGCGGCCTTGTCGGCAGTGCGGGGCTGAGCCGCCCACCGGTTGCGCCAGAGGATAATCTGCTCACGCATCCGAATGTCAGCGAATGCGCCAATCGGCGCTGGCCCAAAGCGTTCAGACAGTCGGGTCAGCCACAAGCGATAGTCTCGCTTCGTTGCATCGGCTAGGGCATCATATTCAGGGCTTGCGCGATACTGGTCTATGATCTTGTCGAGCGTGCGCTCGCCTTTGCCGGCGCGCCTCATCCGCTCTTTGTTGGCCATGTCCATCAACTCAGGGGTGATGATGGGCTTGGTGTCGTCCTGAGTATGGATACAAGGGCCGCCACGCCACGCATAAACGTAGTATTTCTGGCCGTTCGCCAGCTTTTTACGGACGATGTGTAGGCGCGTCACGACCCTTGTCCTGTGATAGCCAGCGGTCAAAATCATTCTCCGGTGTGCGATTCGCGGGATGAATCGTCACGCCGTCGCTGCGGATGTCAATCGAACCGATCTGGATGCCGTATTCACGCGCTATATCGAGAGCGCGACGTACCTCAGATTCGGGAACAAGGCGCCTCTTGGCTGTCACCCTACCCCTCCCCATCCAGTGCTGCGGGCGCGTTCGCTAACTCCAGCAGCGCATCAGCGTGGCACGGCTGATCGAGCGGGCACCAGCAGGCTAGGTTCTTGCCACGCAGTTCCGCTATGTTCCCAGCTACCGCGAGTGCGTAGTTCATCGGCGGTGAATCTGGCCATGGGGCCGTCTTTGCGGGCCTTCCTTGTGTCAAAAGGAACCGGTGACAGTCCACCGCATGCTGATGATCGCAATGGACGCCAGCGCGGTATGGATTGCCCCATTTCGTGGTCCGGTCGACCTTCACAGTGTTCTCAGGCATCCGCCAGCCCTTCCTGCGAGATAGCTGCACGCGCCTTGGCTTCTCCACCATGCTCATGATCCGCGCCCTTCAAGTGCTGCGCGGGCGCTACGGGCCGCTTCGATCCGCTCCATCTCCCTGTCGATTGCATCACGACATGACGGCAGCCCCTGCGAAGGCGGCGCACTATCGTGAAGATCGACGTCCATGTGCCCGAGCATCAGCCGGTTGACGTTGTGGTTCATGATCAGCGACCAGCGATAAGTCGTGCCGCAATGGGCATTCAGGCGCTCGTTACAGCGGTCAAGGAAGTCCAGCCTGTCCCGATCAGCCCTCAGCCGCTTTATCTCCTCTTCCAGCGCGGCGATCTTGCCAAGCATGTGCTTCTCCTTAAGATCGGCAAAGCAGGCTTGTGA